>NZ_PSVX01000006.1:0-84359 GCF_002932695.1 Rathayibacter sp. AY1D2
GGCGCCTCCAGGGCTTTTCTCGCGAGCGCCAGCTCGTGATCGACCTGGGCCTGCCGCGCAACGTCGCCTCCGACGTCACCTCGGTCGCCGGCGTCGAGCACCGGCTCCTGGGTCGTCGTGCAGGTGATGACGATGTCGGCCGAGACCGCCTCGAGCGCGAGATCGGCGGCGGCGATGGGCCGGAGCGAGCGGCGGGCGGCGAAGCCCTCGGCGCGGCCGGAGGGGGAGTGCACGGCGATGTCCACCACTCCGCGGTCGCGCAGGGCCGCGACGGTCGCCCGCGCGTAGCTGCCGGTGCCGACGAGGAGAACGCGGGCGGCCCGCCAGTCGGTGACGCGGCTCGCGGCCAGGTCGAGCGCGAGACGCACGATCGAGCGGCCGGCGCTGCCGAGGCCGGTGCGGTTCTTGATGCCGCGCGAGGTCTGCGAGGCGCGCTGGAACAGCCGCTCGAGCTCGGAGGAGGTGGTGCCGAGGCGGCGCGCCTCCTCGAGGGACCGGCGGACCTGGCCCGCGATCTCGCCCTCGCCGACCACGACGGACTCGAGCCCGCTGGAGACGGCGAAGAGGTGCTCGGCCACCCGGTCGCCCGAGACGACGTCGACGCTCCCGCGCAGCTCGTCCTGCTCGACGCCGGTCGCGGCGCTGACGGCGGCGGTGGCGGCCTCGACGGCGACGGCCTGCGCGGCGGTCAGCGGCTCCTCGATGTCGAGATAGGCCTCGAAGCGGTTGCAGGTCGCGACGACGACGGCTCCGGAGACGAAGTCGATCCCCTCGGAGAGGGCCGCGGTCACGGCGGAGGAGTCGACGGAGAGCTTCTCGAGGAGATCGAAGCTGGCGTTCTTGTGCGACGCCGTCAGACACAGAAGCACCACATCAGTCTACCCGCGCTCTGCGGGGCGGGGTCCCGGACTGGGGAGGAATGCACGGATGCGCCTGGAATAATGCCGCGGTGACCTCCCCCACCGACGGCCTGCTCGATCCGCTGCACCCCCTCTCCGCCGGCCGCACGGCCGACTCGCTGCTCCTGCGCGCCTACCGCTCCGAGCGGGGCGAGAGGACGCCCGTCTGGTTCATGCGCCAGGCCGGCCGCAGCCTCCCGGAGTACCGGGCCCTGCGCACCGACACGAAGATGCTCGACGCCTGCCTCGACCCGGCGCTGGCGAGCGAGATCACCCTGCAGCCGGTGCGGCGCCACGGAGTGGACGCGGCCATCTTCTTCAGCGACATCGTGATCCCGCTGCGGCTCGCGGGCGTCGGCGTCGACATCGTCCCCGGGCGCGGTCCGGTGCTCGAGAAGCCGGTGCGCACGGCCGCCGACGTCGCCGAGCTCGCCTCGATCGACCCGTCCGTGCTCGACGAGACGCTCGAGCCCATCCGCGAGGGCGTGCGCCGCACCGTCGCGGGCCTCGGCGACACACCACTCATCGGCTTCGCCGGCGCTCCCTTCACCCTGGCCGCCTACCTGGTGGAGGGCGGCCCGTCCAAGGACCACCTGCGCGCGCGGACGATGATGCACGCCGACCCCGCCGCCTGGGCTCAGCTGATGGAGTGGACCGCCGAGGTCACCGGCCGCTTCCTCCGCGCGCAGGTGCTCGCAGGGGCCAGCGCCGCGCAGCTCTTCGACTCCTGGGCCGGGGCGCTCTCGCTCTCGGACTACACGACCCACGTCGCTCCCGCCTCCGCGCGCGCCCTCGTCCACGTGCGCGACCTCGCATTCGACCACGGGGAGACGCGCCGCAACGTCCCGATCGTGCACTTCGGCGTCGGCACCGGCGAGCTGCTCGGAGCGATGCACGGCATCGGCGCCGACGTGGTGGGCGTCGACTACCGGATCCCGCTCGACGAGGCCAACCACCGCCTCGGCGGCTTCGTGCCGGTGCAGGGCAACGTCGACCCGGCGCTGCTGACCGCGCCGTGGGAGGTCCTCGAGTCCCACGTCGACGACGTGCTCCGCCGGGGCCTGAGCGCCCCCGCGCACGTGCTCAACCTCGGCCACGGCGTGCCGCCCGAGACCGACCCCGACGTGCTCACGCGCCTCGTCGCGTTCGTGCACGCCTGGCGGCCGTGAGCGAGGAGCGCCCCCGCGACGCGGCGTCGTACGACGTCGCGGTCGTCGGCGGCGGAGTGGCGGGGCTCGCCGCCGCCGCGGAGTGCCTGCGCATCGGCCTGCGCGTCGTGGTGCTCGAGGCGGGGGAGCGGGTCGGCGGCTCCGTCTCTCCGCTCGCCCTGGCCGGAGCCGCGCTCGACGCGGGCGCCGAGAGCTTCGCCACCCGCGGCGGCCACGTCGAGCGGACGCTCGCCGCGCTGACCCTCGACGGCGTCCCGCTCGCCGAGTCGATCGTCGAGCCCCGGACGCACGGCTCGTGGCTGCACCTCTCGGGCGGCCGCTCCGTGCCGTCGCCCCGGGCCGGCATCCTCGGCATCCCCGGCACGCCGCTCGCCCCCGACGTCGTGCGGGCGATCGGCCGCCGCGGCGCCTGGCGCGCCTGGCTCGACACCCTGATGCCGGTGCTGCGCATCGGCCGCGCGCACTCCCTCGCCGAGCTGGTGCGCACCCGGATGGGCGAGCGCGTGCTCGAGGACCTGGTCGCGCCGGTCGTCTCCGGCGTCTACTCGAGCCGGCCGGACGACATCGACGTCGACCTGGCCGCACCCGGACTGAACGGCGCGCTCACCCGCGCGGGCTCCCTCGCCCGGGCCGTGGCCGCCCTCCGCGCGAACCTCCCGGCCGGAGTCGCGGTCCGCGGGCTCGAAGGCGGGATGCACCGCCTGGTCGCCGCGCTGGTCCAGCGGATCGACTACCTCTCCGGCGAGATCCGCACCGGCGCCTCCGTGCAGCGGCTCGAGGGCTCCGACGGGGACTTCGTCCTGACCCTCGCCGACGGCGCTCTGAGCGCCCGAGCGGTGATCGTCTCGACCCCGGAGCGCGACGCCCGGGCGCTGCTCGCCGGCCTCGCTCCCGCCGTCGCGGAGCGCGCCGACGAGGCGCCCCACGACTCCGTCGAGCTGGTGACCCTGGTCCTCGACGACGCCCGCCTGGACGCAGCCCCCCGCGGCTCCGGCGTGCTCGTGGCGCCCACCGCCACCGACGTCACGGCCAAGGCGATCACGCACGCGACCGCGAAGTGGGACTGGCTGGCCGCCTCCCTCCCTCCCGGCCGCCACGTGCTGCGCCTCTCCTACGGGCGCCCGGGCGAGCGCCCGCCGCTCGAGGGGCGCACCGATGCCGAGGCGGCCGCGATCGCCCTGCTCGACGCCTCGACGCTGCTCGGACTCGCCCTCGATCCGGCGTCGCTCGTCGACTCCGCCCGGGTGCGCTGGGCCAACGTCCGGCCCGCCGCGGCGCTGGGCCGCCGCGCGCACCTGGAGGCGTTCCGCGAGGCGCTCCTCCCGATCGAGGGAGTCGCTGTGACCGGCACCTGGATCGCGGGCACGGGCCTCGCCTCGGTGCTCCCGCACGCCGCCGAGACGGCCGCCCTTATCCGGCGCCGACTGGTGCGTCAAGGAGTCGGGCTGCCGAGCGACGCCCGCGACGCCGACGGCTACTCTTAGGCCCAGGCATCCGCGCGAGCGTGCGGCGTGCCCCGGCACGAGTGGTCACCGACCGCGTGGACGATCGCGAGAGCGACCCAGGACGAGGAGTAGGCGTGAAGGGCAAGATTCTTTTCGTGGCAGGAGCCGCAGCCGGGTACGTGCTGGGAGCACGTGCCGGCCGCAAGCGGTACGAGCAGATCGCCTCGGCGGCAGGCCGCTTCTGGCGGACCCAGCCGGTGCAGGACGTCGCGGGCGCCGTCGGCGGTGCCGCGAAGACCCAGCTGAGCAGCGTCTCGGACAAGGCGTACGAGGTCGTGCGCTCGGTGGTCATCAAGGCCGTGTCCGGCGGCAGGAAGGCCCAGGGAGCGAGCGACGCGGAGGCGTCGGCCGCCGCCCGCAAGGCGGCCTCGAAGGTCGACGAGGCCGCGGCGTCGGCCGGCTCCGGCGGGTCGACGACGTCCACCTCCACCAGCAGGGCCTAGTGCTCATCCCTCCGGCCGTGCCAGGCGCGCGCCGGCCGGCACGTCCCACCCTCGAGGAGCTCCCGTGGTGAACGAACGCAATCCCAAGAACGCCCGATCACTGGGAGAGCTGGTCAGCGACCTGCCCGGCCTCGTGATCGAGCTCGTCAAGGCCGAGGTCGCCTCGCTGAAGAACGAGCTGGCGGGCAAGGCGAAGAGCGCGGGTCTGGCCGTCGGCCTGTTCGCGGTCGCGGCCTTCCTCCTCCTGACCGCGTGGGCGACGCTGGTCGCCTTCGCGATCATCGGCATCGCCTCCTGGCTTCCGGCCTGGCTGTCGGCGCTGATCGTGACGGTCTTCTTCCTCCTGGTGGCCGTGATCCTCGCCCTCGTCGGCGTGCGCACCATCAAGAAGGCCGTGCCGCCGGTGCCGCAGGACTCGATCAACAGCATCAAGAAGGACGTCCAGGCGTTCAAGGGAGTGGGCAGCTATGACAACTGAGCGATCCGTCAGCAGCACCACGCCCCGCTTCGTCGACCCGGCGGAGCTGAAGCCCGGCCAGCTGAAGGCCGACATCGAGCGCGCTCGCTCCGAGCTCGCCGCGACCCTCGACGCGATCGAGTACAAGGTCAACGTGCCGCGCAAGGTGCGTACCGCCCAGCGGACGATCGAGCGCAAGCTCCAGGTGGTGCGCCGCCAGAACCCCTCCGCGCTGATCGCCGGAGCGGTCGGCGCCGCCGCCGCCGTGGGCCTCGTCGTCTGGGGCGTCGCGAAGCAGATCATCGAGGACTGAGTGCCGGAGGGCCCGGGGCGCTAGCGTCCCGGGCCCTCCGGCGCCAGAGCCCCCGCCGCTTTTGTGCATCGGCACGAGCGGAGGGATGATGGATCAATGACCGATCAGACCGCCGGCACGGCGGGTCCCGTTCAGTCCGCCCCCGACACGAGCGCCGCCGCTCCGGCGCCGCAGCCCCCCGCCGATCAGGATCACTCCGATCAGGCCCTGGGATACACGCTCTGGGCGGTTCTCCGCAGGGATCCCGCACGTCCGTTCACCCTCTCCAGCGACGCCGTGGATCCCGCTGTGAAGCAGTACGAGCACCTCGTCGCCCAGCTCGAGAGCGAGGGCGTGACCGTCCGCGGCACCTACGACGTCTCGGCCCTGCGCGCCGACGCCGACATCATGCTGTGGCTCACGGGCCCGGCGCCCGAGGAGCTGCAGCGGGCCTACCGCGAGCTGCGGCGCACGGAGCTGCTGGTCGGCCTCCTGCCGACGTGGAACGCGATGGGCGTGCACCGCGACGCCGAGTTCAGCTCGAACCACCTCCCCGCCTACATGCGCGGGAAGGCGCCGGCCCGCTGGCTCACGGTCTACCCCTTCGTCCGCTCCTACGAGTGGTACATCCTCCCCGAGGAGGAGCGCCGGGCGATGCTCGCCCAGCACGGGCGCCAGGGCTCGCGGTTCCGCTCCGTCCTGACCAACACGGTCGCCTCGTTCTCGCTCGGCGACTACGAGTGGATCCTCGCCCTCGAGGACGAGGAGCTCGTCAACCTCGTCGACCTCATGCGCGACCTGCGCGCCACCGAGGCCCGCCGCCACGTGCGCGAGGAAGTCCCCTTCTACACAGGCCGGCGCATCGACGCCGACCAGATCGCCGAGGTGCTCCGATGAGCGACACGACCAGCGAGCCGATCCTCGTCCGCGGGGCCACCCCCGCGGCGGCGTCCGGCCCCGAGCACGTCGAGGTCCCCGTGGCCTACGACGCGATCCTCCTCGCCGGCTTCGGCGGGCCCGAGGGTCAGGACGACGTCATCCCGTTCCTCCGCAACGTCACCCGCGGCCGCGGCATCCCGGAGGAGCGCCTCGAGGAGGTCGCCCACCACTACCGCCACTTCGGCGGCGTCAGCCCGATAAACGCGCAGAACCGCGCGTTGAAGAAGGCGCTCGAGGCCGAGCTCGCGAACCGCGGCATCGACCTCCCCGTGCTCTGGGGCAACCGCAACTGGGCGCCCTACATGAGCGAGGCCGTCGCCGAGGCGAAGGAGCGCGGGTTCACCAACCTGCTCGCCATCGCCACCAGCGCGTACTCCTCCTTCTCGTCCTGCAGGCAGTACCGCGAGGACTACGCGGCGGCGCTCGACGCGACCGGCCTCGAGGGCGAGCTGCGGATCGACAAGGTGCGCCAGTTCTTCGACCACCCCGGCTTCGTGATGCCGTTCATCAAGGCCGTCCACAACGGGCTCGACGAGCTGCGCGAGCGGATGCCCGACCTCGATGTCACGTCCGAGGTGGAGGTGCTGTTCTCGACGCACTCGATCCCCATGGCCGACGCCGAGCGCAGCGGACCCCACGAGCGCCACGACGACGGCACCGTCGTCGACGTGCACGAGTTCGGACCGGGCGGCGCCTACGAGGCGCAGCACCTCGCCGTCGCCGAGGTCGTCATGGCCGCCGCCACGGACGAGGACGTGCCCTGGCAGCTGGTCTACCAGTCGCGCTCCGGCCCGCCCACCCAGCCCTGGCTCGAGCCGGACATCAACGACGCCATCGCGGAGCTGCCGGCCCGCGGCCGCCGCGCGCTGCTGATCGTCCCGCTCGGCTTCGTGTCCGACCACATGGAGGTCATGTGGGACCTCGACAACGAGGCCCTCGAGACCTCGGAGGAGCACGGACTCGTCGCGCTCCGCGTCGCGACCCCCGGCACGGACCCGGTCTACGTCTCCGGCCTGATCGACCTGGTCCTCGAGCGCGTCAACGGCGTGCCGACCGAGGACCGGCCCTCGATGACGGCGCTCGGCCCCTGGTACGACGTCTGCCGCCCCGGCTGCTGCGAGAACGTGCGAGCGGGGTTCAAGCCCGCCCTGGCGGGAGTCGCACCGTGATGAGGAGTCGTCTGTCGTGAGCATCAGAGTCGGCACCCGCGCGAGCGCGCTCGCGGTGGCGCAGACCCGGATGACGGCCGATCTGATGTCGGCCGCCGCGGGGGTCCCCGTGGAGCTGGTGCGCATCGAGTCGGACGGCGACCGCATGCGCGGCTCGCTCGCCTCCCTCGGCGGCACCGGCGTGTTCGTCAGCGCCCTGCGCGACGCGCTGCTCGCCGGGCGCTGCGATGCGATCGTGCACTCGCTGAAGGACCTGCCCACCGCTCCGGTGGAGGGCCTGCTGCTCGGAGCGGTCCCCGAGCGGGAGGACCCGCGCGACGCGCTCTGCGCCCGCGACGGGCTCACCCTGGCGACCCTGCCGGTCGGAGCCCGCGTGGGCACGGGCTCGCCCCGTCGGCGCGCGGCGCTGCTGGCCGCCCGTCCGGACCTCGAGATCGTGGACATCCGCGGCAACATCGACACCAGGCTCCGGAGGGTGCTGCCCGGCAGCGACTCGCCGCTGGACGCGATCGTGCTCGCCCTGTCCGGCCTGCGCCGCCTCGGCCGGGTCGACGCGATCACCGAGGTGCTCGGCTTCGACGTCTCCCCGCACGCCCCCGGTCAGGGAGCGCTGGCCATCGAGGTGCGCGACGAGGAGCCGTCGGAGGAGCTGCGTGCCGCTCTCGCGGCGGTCGAGCACGTGCCGACCCGCGCGGCGATCACGGCCGAGCGGTCGCTCCTCGCCTCCCTCGAGGCCGGGTGCGCCGCTCCGATCGGAGCCTCCGCGGTCGTCGAGGAGGACCGCGTGGTCCTGCACGGCGTGGTCTTCGCCGTCGACGGCACGGCGTCCCTCGCACGAGAGGTCGCGGAGCCGGTCGATAACGGTTCGGTCGGCGGTGGTCGACACCGGGCGGATCCGCAGTATGGTGGTCGCGAACTGCCCGTCGTCGAAGCCGCGTTCCGTTGCGGCTCTCTGCTCGCTGACGCGCTTCTCGGTGCGGGTGCCGCCGAACTCGCACCCCTGGGAGCCCCTTCGTGATCGTCCCCGCCGCCTACTCCCAGTGGGAGAAGCCGTTGCAGGGGTGGCGCATCCTCGTCCCCCGCGGAGGCCCGTGGGGAGACGGTGTCGCCGCCGCTCTCCGTGCCAAGGGAGCCTCGCCCGTCGTCGCTCCGATGATCAACTTCGCGCCGACCGACGACTTCCCGGCGCTCGAGCAGGCCCTCGCCGACCTCGAGGCCGGCGCCTTCGACTGGATGACCGTCACGAGCGCCACCACGGTCGACGTCCTGTCCCTCCTGCGCACCACCGTGCCCGCCAGCACCAAGGTGGCGGCGGTCGGAGAGACCACGGCGGCCGCGCTCGTCGCCGCCGGCTACTCCGTCGACCTCGTCCCCTCCGAGGACAACTCCGCCCGCGGCCTCCTGGCCGAGTGGGAGGAGGCGACCGGCGGTCGGCACCCCCTGCGCGTGCTGACGCTGCGGTCCGAGATCGCCAAGCCGCTGCTCACCGAGGGCCTCACCCGCATCGGGCACGACGTGCGCTCCGTGGTCGCCTACCGCACGGTCGGCGTCCCGGTGGAGGAGCGCGTCGTGGCGGATGTCGCCGGCGGAGCCGTGCACGCGATCCTCGTCACCTCGGGCAGCGTCGCGGAGCAGGTCCAGAAGCAGCTCGGCCCGGTGCCCGAGTCGATCCTCGTCGCCGCGATCGGCCCGCAGACCGCGAAGGACGCCCGCGACTTCGGCCTGCGCGTCGACGTCGTCGCCGATGAGCGCTCGGCCTCCTCCCTCATCGACGCGGTCGCCGCCGTCGCCACGGAGCGCGCTCCCCGCTGAGCCGCCTCTCCGGCGCGACGTCGGCCGGGAGGGGCGGGCCTCGCCTCACAGGCCGGGTACCCGCCTCTCGGCTGACGTCCTGCGTCCGGAGCACCTCCACGGGGTGGGGCGTCCGCGCTCCCGGGGGGTGCTCGGCGGGGCGGGATTACGCTGGAGGACATGACTGCCATCCGCCCGCGCCGCCTCCGCACGACCCCCGCACTCCGCCGTCTCGTCCAGGAGACGCGCATCCACCCGGCGCAGCTGATCCTGCCCCTCTTCGTGGCCGAGGGGATCACCGAGGCCCGGCCGATCGGGTCGATGCCGGGGGTGATGCACCACTCGCTGGACAGCGTCCGCGGAGCGGTGACGGAGGCGGCCGAGGCGGGGATCGGCGGCGTGATGCTGTTCGGCGTGCCCACCACGCGCGACGCGGTCGGCTCCGGTGCGACCGACCCCGACGGCGTGCTCAACGCCGCGACGCGGGTCGTCGTGGAGGAGGTCGGCGACGCGCTGGTCGTGCAGACCGACCTGTGCCTGGACGAGTTCACCGACCACGGCCACTGCGGCGTGCTCGACGACCGCGGGCGCGTCGACAACGACGCCACGCTCCTCCGCTACGAGGAGATGGCGCTCGCCCAGGCCGAGGCCGGCTCCCACCTGCTCGGGCTCTCGGGGATGATGGACGGCCAGGTCGGAGCGATCCGCGCCGCTCTCGACGGCGCCGGGCACCTGGACACCGCGATCCTCGCGTACTCGGCGAAGTACGCCTCCAGCTTCTACGGTCCGTTCCGCGAGGCCGTGCAGTCCACGCTCGAGGGCGATCGCCGCACCTACCAGCAGGACCCGGCGAACCGCCGCGAGGGCCTGCGCGAGGCGACCCTCGACCTCGCCGAGGGTGCCGACGTGGTGATGGTGAAGCCCGCCATGAGCTATCTCGACGTGCTCTCGGACATCGCCTCCGTCTCGGACGTGCCGGTCTGGGCGTACCAGGTGTCGGGGGAGTACGCGATGATCGAGGCCGCCGCCGCGAACGGCTGGATCTCGCGCGAGCCGGCGATCCTGGAGTCGGTCACGGGGATCCTCCGCGCGGGGGCCGACGCGGTTCTCACGTACTGGGCCGTCGAGATCGCTCGAGACCTGCTGAAGTAGCCGCTCCTCCTCCTGGGAGCGAGCCTCGGCGTCTCGTCCGAAAGCGCTCCTCCGGCGCGAGGGCGCCGGGCGGCGCGCGTACCCTGGAGGGGTGACCACCTCGGCGAACGACACCCTGTACGAGCGTGCCCGGCACGCGATCCCCGGAGGCGTCAACTCGCCCGTCAGAGCGTTCCGCTCGGTCGGCGGGACCCCGCGCTTCATGGTCTCGGCCGCCGGCCCGTACATCACGGACGCGGACGGGCGCGAGTACGTCGACCTCGTCTGCTCCTGGGGCCCCGCCGTCCTCGGGCACGCGCACCCCGAGGTCGTCGCGGCGGTGCAGGAGGCGGCCGCCCGCGGTCTCTCGTTCGGCGCGTCCACTCCCGCCGAGACCGACCTCGCCGAGCTGGTCGAGGCGCGGATCACGGCCGGGGGAGTCTCGCCGATCGAGAAGCTCCGCCTGGTCTCCACCGGCACCGAGGCGACGATGACGGCGATCCGCCTCGCCCGCGGCGTCACCGGCCGCGACCTGCTGATCAAGTTCTCCGGCCACTACCACGGCCACTCCGACGGGCTGCTCGCCGATGCCGGCTCCGGTCTCGCGACTCTCTCGCTGCCCGCCTCCGCCGGCGTCACGGCCGCGACCGCGGCCCAGACGATCGTGCTGCCGTACAACGACCTCGAGGCGGTGCGCGCGGTCCTGGCCGAGCGCGGCGCCGACATCGCGGCGGTCATCACCGAGGCCGCGGCCGCCAACATGGGCGTCGTCGCTCCGGACCCGGGCTTCAACGCGGCCCTCGCCGAGCTCGTGCATGCGAACGGATCGCTGCTGATCATGGACGAGGTGCTGACCGGCTTCCGGGTGAGCGCCGGCGGCTGGTGGGGGCTCGAGAACCGCGGCGCCGAGGCTCCGTACCGGGCCGACCTCTACACCTTCGGCAAAGTCATCGGCGGAGGGATGCCGGTCGCGGCTCTCGGTGGCCGTGCGGACGTCATGGACCACCTGGCACCGCTCGGGCCGGTGTACCAGGCGGGCACCCTCTCCGGGAACCCGGTCGCGGTGGCCGCGGGCATCCGGACGCTGCAGCTGGCCGACGACGCGGTCTACGCCTCGCTGGACGCCACGGCGCTGACGCTCCAGCGCGAGGTGTCGGCGGCGCTGACGGCCGAGGGCGTCGCGCACACGGTGCAGACGGCCGGGAGCCTCTTCAGCTTCATGTTCACGGACCTGGGCCGGCCGGTGCGCGACTACGCCGAGGTCCAGGCGCAGGAGTCGTTCCGCTACCCGGCGTTCTTCCACGCGATGCTCGATGCGGGCGTCTCGCTGCCGCCGTCGGTGTACGAGGCCTGGTTCGTCTCGGCCGCGCACGACGACGCGGCGATCGGGCGCATCGTGGACGCGCTGCCGGCGGCGGCGAAGGCCGCGGCGGCCGCTCGGGCGTAGGCTCCCGGGCCGCCCGCGGATCAGGCGGGGGGCCCGCCGCGCCGGAGCTCCGGGCGGCGTACGTTCCGCGCGCCCGGCCGCCGGCGTGCGGCGACCGGACAGGGGCCCTCAGCCCCGGCGCGAGACCGACTTCGGCAGCACGAACACCAGCGCGAAGGCGGCGACCGCCATCAGGGTGCTGAGGAGCATTGCGGGAGCCGCGGCGTCGAGGAAGCCCGAGGCGACCGTGTCCGGACCCGTGATGACGAGGCTCCCGAACAGCACGCTGCCGATGACCGCGATGCCCACGGCCGAGCCGATGCGCTGGATCGCCGAGATCACGCCGCTCGCCGCGCCCGCGTCCTGCGGGTCGACGGTCGAGACGATGAACTGCACGTTCGGGGCGATGAAGAAGCCGTTGCCGAGGCCCGCGATCAGCAGCGGCGGCAGGAGCTGCCAGTTGCTGATCGAGTCCGGGGTCGCGGTCAGCAGCACCAGCCAGACCCAGCCGAGCCCGACGGCGAGGAGTCCGCTGCCCATCACCAGGACGTTGCGGCCCAGGCGCGCGGTCATCCGGTTGCTCTGCGAGGAGCTGATGATGCTGCCGATCGCGAAGGGGATCGACACCAGGCCCGACTCGAGCGCGGTGTGGCCGAGGCCCGACTGCCAGAGCAGCGAGATGGTGAAGAAGATGCTCGTGAAGGCCGCGAAGTAGACCAGCGCGAGGATCACGCCTCCGGTGAAGGCCGGGTGGCGGAACAGCGACGGCGGCACCAGGGGAGCGCGGCCGCGGCGGACGTGGAGGACCTCCCAGGCGCCGAACGCGGCGAGGAGCAGGACTCCGCCGGCGATCGAGAGGAAGGTCCACAGCGGCCAGCCCTCGTCCTCGCCCTGGATGAGCGGGACGAGCAGGGCGACCAGGCCGCCGGAGACGAGCACGAGGCCGAGCCAGTCGACGCCTCCGCTCGGGGCGCGGTCGCCGGCCTCGAGGTCGCGGCGGGCGGGGAGGAGGACCGCGGCGGCGATCAGGGTCGCGACGCCGATGGGCAGGTTCACCCAGAAGACCAGGCGCCAGCCGTTCTCGTCGCCGAAGGCCTGGATGATCAGGCCGCCGATGATCGGGCCGAGCGCCGACGAGACGCCGAGGACCGCGCCCATCACCGCGAAGGCCTTGCCGCGCGAGGGGCCGCGGAAGAGGAGCTGGATGTAGGCGTTGACCGCCGGGACGAAGACGCCGCCCGCCAGGCCCTGCACGATGCGGGCGATGACGAGCTGGGTGTCGTCCGCGGCCAGTCCGCACGCGAAGCTGGCGACGGTGAAGAGGGCGATGCCGCTGACGAAGACCCACTTGTGCCCGAAGCGGTCGCCGAGGCGGCCGGCGGGGATGAGGGCGAGGCCGAACGCGAGGGCGTAGCCGGAGATGATCCAGGAGAGCGTCGACTCGGAGGCGTCGAGCGTGGTGCGGATGGTGGGCAGCGCCACGTTCACGATGGTCGTGTCGAGCAGGGCGATGAACATGCCCGCGAGCAGGACGATCAGCGAGCGCCAGGCGCGCTTGTCGGGGGCGGGAGGGGCGCCGGTCGATCGGGCGGTCGACGTCTCGGTCATCGCAGGAGTGCCTTTCGAGCAGGGGGGGGGGAGGGGTCCGTCAGACCCGTTCGAGGGACGCGACCGGATGTGAATGCTCGCAGGAGAAACCGGGTTTCCGCACGCCGGGATCTGTGGGGGCCTTCAGACGGAGAGCTCGCCGCAGGCTCGCCTCGCAGGGCGTCAGCGGATGCGCGACTCCGCCAGACGGGCGCAGTCGATGCAGAGCTCGGCCGTGGGCCGGGCGGCGAGGCGGGCGGCCCCGATCGGGCGCCCGCACGAGGCGCAGTCCCCGTAGCCGCCGGTGCCGAGGCGGGCGCGAGCGGCGTCGAGCTCGCGCGCCGTGCGGGCGAGAGCGTCGCGGACTCCGGCCATCCGCGACCACTCGGCCGAGAGCGGCGTGCCCTCCGGGTCGTGCTCGTCATCGGCGGTGCCGTCGGCACGGTCGCGCAGGAGCTCGGCCAGCGAGGCCTCGAGCCGGGCCGCCTCGTCGCGCGTCTCGGCCTGCCGCTCGGCCAGCAGTGCGTCGAGGAGGCGCGCCTCGTCCGGATCCATCGGCATCCGACCATGCTGCCACCCACGCGGGCGGCGGGGCATCGTTGTGCGATCCGGCGCTGACCCGGCGGCGGGCGGCGGGGCAGACTAGAGGCATGCCCGTCGTGACCGTGCTCCCCGACCGCCTCGAACTCCGCCTCACCGCGGCCGAGCGACTGCTCGCGTTCCACCGCAGCGACGTCGTCGTCGACCGGTCGAGCATCCGCTCGGCGACGGTCACCGAGGACCCCTGGATCTGGGTGCGGGGCATCCGCGCGCCGGGCACCGCGGTGCCGCTCACGCTCGCGGCCGGCACGTGGAAGTTCCACGGCGGCAAGGACTTCCTGCTGATCAAGCGCACCGCCTCGGCCGTCGTGATCGACCTGGTCGACGAGGACTACTCCCGCCTGATCGTGAGCACCAAGCACGCTCCCGAGCTGATCGCGGCCCTCCAGCTGGGGACGACGACCGCGGCGATCCCCGTGATCGAGACCGACGACCTCGTGATCGTCCCCGAGGTCGCCGAGCAGGCGGAGCGGGCCCAGGCGGCCGCCGCGGAGAAGCGCGCGAAGAAGAAGGCGAAGGCGGCGGAGGCCGCGGCCGTGGCCGCGGAGGCGGCGGGTCCGGCGACGGTGGTCGAGGGCCGGGAGGCTGCGAGCGGCGGGAGCGCGGCGGCAGCGGCGACCGCGGCTCCGGAGGCGGACGGCGCCGCGGAGGACGTCGCGGCTCCGACGGAGTCAGCAGCGGGGGCCGCTCCGAAGAGCCCGAAGGCCACTCCGAAGGCCACTCCGAAGGCCGCTCCGAAGACGAGTGCTCGGACCGCCGCGAGCACGCCGGCCGGGTCCGGGGGATCCGCGCCCGTGGACGTCATCGGCTCCGAGCCGATCGAGTCCGCAGCCCCGGTGAAGCCCGCGGAGCCGAGGCCCGCCGAGCCGAAGCCCGCGGAGCCGAAGCCCGCCGAGCCGAAGTCCGCGGGATCGAAGCCCGCCGAGCCGAAGCCCGCCGGATCCGAGTCCGCCGAGCCCGCCCCCGCGAAGCCGGGGCCGGCCGCGAAGCCCGCGCCGAAGCCCCGCACGCCGGCGAAGCCCCGCGCCGCGCGCCCCGACTCCTCCGTCGGTCACGCGTCGGCCGAGCCGAGCGGCGCCACCGAGGCTGCGGAGTAGCGCACCGCCGCACGAGCAGCCGCCCCGCAGCGCCGGCCGGGGCGCCCCCTCCTCCACGCTCGAGGCGGGCGGACGCCCTCCGGCGAGGCCGAACCGTCAGGCGCGGACGTCCACCACAGTCCGACCGTGCGAGCGGCCGGCGAGCACGTCCTCGGCCGCGTCGACCGCCCCGCCGAGCGGCACCGTCGTCGTCAGCTCGTCGAGCAGCTCCAGGTCGAGGTCGTGAGCCAGGCGGCGCCAGGCCTCCTCGCGGAGCTTGCGCGGCGCCTCCACCGAGTTGATGCCGGCCAGCGTCACTCCGCGCAGGATGAACGGCATCACGCTCACCGGCAGGTCCGGCCCCTGCGCGAGACCGCATGCTGCCACGGACCCGCCCCACCGCGTCTGCGCGAGGGCGTTCGCGAGCGTGTGCGAGCCGGCGGAGTCCACCGCTCCCGCCCAGCGCTCGGACTGCAGCGGCTTCCCGCCCTCCTGCAGCTCGGCGCGGTCGATGACGTCGGAGGCGCCCAAGCGCTGGAGCAGAGCGCCGTGCTCGCCGAGCCGGCCGGTCGAGGCGACGACCTCGTGGCCCAGGCGCGCCAGGAGCGCGACGGCGAGCGACCCCACGCCTCCCGAGGCCCCCGTCACCAGGACGGGACCGCTGCCCGGCCGCACGCCGTGCCGCTCGAGCGCCAGCACGGCCAGCATCGCCGTGAAGCCCGCGGTGCCGATCGCTCCAGCCCGTGCCGCCGAGATCGCGCCGGGCAGCCGGAGCAGCGACGCGGAGTCGACACGCGCCCGCTCGGCGAGCCCGCCGTCGTGGCGCTCGCCGAGGCCGGCGCCGTTGAGCACCACCCGGTCGCCGGAGTCGAAGCGCTCGCCCGCCTCGCCGTCCGCGTACTCCACGGTGCCGACCAGGTCGATGCCGGCGACGAGCGGAGTGCGGCGAACGATCCCGGGCCGCCCCGCCAGCGCCAGGGCGTCCTTGTAGTTGACGCTCGAGTACTCGACGGCGATCGACACGTCGCCGTGCGAGCGGTCGGGGTCGTCGCGCTCGAGGAGGCGGGCTCGGTTGGGGGTGTCGGTGTCGGAGTCGGAGTGCCGCTCGACGACGATGGCTCGGTACATGGGCCCACGCTACGCCCGCGGGCCCGCGGCCGGGCGGTCAGTTCAGGGGCCGGGTGCCCTCGGGCAGCGATCCGCCGGAGTAGAGGGCGGCGGCCGCGTCCTGGAGCGCCGTCAGGGCGACGCGCTGCGTCCACGGACCGTAGGAGACGCGGGCCAGCCCGAGCTCCTCGAAGCGGGCGGGGGACTGGGATCCGGGGACGCCGATGACGCTGACGCGCTGCCGCCCGAGGGTGGCGACCAGGGACTCCAGCTCGGCGTCCTGGAGCAGCCCGGGGACGAAGAAGCAGGTGGCGCCGGCGTCGAGGTAGGCGCGGCCGCGCTCGACGGCGTCGGCCAGGACCTCATCGCGGTCGCGGTCGCCGGCGCGGAGGAGCACGTCCGTGCGGGCGTTGAGCGCGAAGGGCACCGCCTCCTCCTCGGCCGCGGCGACGGCCTTCTCGACCGCCCGCAGCGCCTCCGGGAGCGGCTTCGCCTGGTCCTCGAGGTTCGCGCCCACGACGCCGATCCCGATCGCGCGCCGGACCGTCTCGCCCGCGTCGCCGTAGCCCGCCTCGAGGTCGGCCGAGACCGGGACCTCGGCGGCGGCGACGATGCGCTCGATCATGCCGAGGTGCAGCTCCAGCGGGATCCGCTCGCCGTCCTCGTAGCCGAACGCCGCCGCGATGGAGTGGCTGGCGGTCGCGAGCGCCCGGGTCTCCGGGAGTGCGGCGACCGTGGTCGCGCTGATCACGTCCCAGACGTTCACCACCTGCAGCAGCTCGGGGGCGGTGTGGAGGTCGACGAGGGTGCGTCCGCGCGCTTCGATGCTCATGGCACGAGCGTAGGGCCCGCGTGCGCGGCGCAGGCCGCCGCATCGCAGTCCGCGCACACCACGAGCTGGGCGCGGCAGGAGAGGTCGGTGCAGTTGCGCATCCGGCTGGTCGGCGCGGCGCACGAGGTGCAGCGGCCGAGCACCTCGGCGTCGGGGGAGAAGGAGACGGAGCCGCGGCCGTCGAAGACGTACAGGGCCCCCTTCCACAGCCCGCGGTCGCGCCGCGCCTCGGCGTAGCGGACGACGCCGCCGTCGAGCTGGTACACCTCGCCGAAGCCGCGCGCCGTCATCAGGCTCGACAGCACCTCGCAGCGGATGCCGCCGGTGCAGTACGTGACGACGGGCCGGCCCTTGAGGTGGTCGTAGACGCCGGCGTCGAGCTGCTCGACGAACTCGCGGGTGCTGGAGACCCCCGGCACGATCGCCCCCTCGAACCGGCCGATCTCGGCTTCGAAGGCGTTGCGGCCGTCGAAGAGCACCACGTCGTCGCGCTCGGCGACCAGGGCGTCCAGCTGGTCCGGGTCGAGCCGCGGCGCCGTCCCGACGACCCCGTCGGCGTCGACCCGCAGCTCGTCGGGCGCGCCGAACGAGACGATCTCGTCGCGCACCTTCACCGAGAGACCGGGGAAGTCGAGGCTGCGGCCGTCGTCGTCGAGGCCGGAGCCGTCGCTCCACTTCACCTCGAGCCCGTGGAAGGCCGAGTGCTCACGGGTGCGGCGGACGTAGCGCTTCAGGGCGTCCATCCCGCCGCCCAGCGTGCCGTTCACCCCGTGCTCCGAGATCAGCAGGCGCCCGCGCAGGCTCAGCGACTCGCACAGCTCGCGCTGCCACAGCCGCACGGACTCGGGGTCGGCCAGCGGCACGAAGCGGTAGAACAGCAGGATCTTCGGCAGCACCGGCACATCCTACGAGGACGTCCGGACCGGGGCGCGGCGTGTGGCAGCATCGTCGGGTGCCCGACGCCTCCGCCCCCGTGCCGCACTCCCGCCTCGAGGACGTCTTCGGTCTCGTCACCGGTGCGTTCGTCGTGTCGCTCGGCCTCTACCTGCTGCGCGCGAGCCAGGCGGTCACGGGCGGCACCGCGGGTCTCGCACTGCTGCTGGGGTACCCGCTCGACATCCCGTTCGGCGTGATCCTCGTCACCGTCAACGTGCCGTTCCTCGCCCTCTCGCTGTGGAAGAAGGGCTGGCGCTTCACGCTGCGGACCATGTTCTCGATCGTGCTGGTCTCGGTCCTGGCGGGCCTGCACCCGCTGGCGTTCGGCGAGCTGCGGATCGAGCCCGTCTACGGCGTCCTCACGGGCGACGTGCTCGCGGGGATCGGCCTCCTGATCCTCTTCCGGCACGGGTCGAGCCTGGGCGGATTCAGCATCGTCGCCCTGATCGCGCAGGAGCGGCTCGGCTGGCGGGCGGGCTACGTGATGATGGCGCTCGACGCGTGCGTGGTCGCGGCCGCGCTGCTGGTGGTGCCTCCGCTGAACGTGCTGATCTCGGCGGCGGGAGTGGTGGTGCTCAACCTGGTCCTGGCGTTCAACCACCGGCCCGGGCGCTATCTCGGGTCCTGACCCCCTCCGCAAGCCCTTCGGCGCGCACCGCCGGGTTCCTAGGCTGAGGGCGCGGGCCCCCGCCCGCCCTTCCCGAACGGAGAAACCGGATGTCCGACTGGACCTACGACCCCTACGCCCGCCTCGGCGAGGTGCCGACCTTCGCGCTCGAGAGCGACGACATCGCCGACGGTGCGCCCCTGTCCGCCCGCCACTACGGCGAGGGCTCCGGCGGGGAGGACGTCTCGCCGCACCTGCGCTGGTCGGGAGCCCCCGCCGAGACGAAGAGCTTCGCCGTGACGGTGTTCGACCCCGACGCGCCCACCGGCTCCGGCTTCTGGCACTGGGCCGTCTACAACCTCCCGGCCGACACCACGGAGCTCCCCACGGGAGCCGGAGCCGCCGGCTTCGAGCTGCTCCCGGCGGGCGCGCAGACGCTGCCCAACGAGATGCGGCTGCGCCAGTTCGTCGGAGCGGCGCCGCCGGACCGCGAGCACCGCTACTTCTTCGTGGTGCACGCCCTCGACGTCGAGTCGCTCGACCTCGATCCGGAGTCGACGCCGGCGATCCTCGGCTTCAACGCGCACTTCCACACCCTCGCGCGGGCGCAGATCGTCGCCACGGCGACGCCGGACGGCGCGAAGGGCTGACCCGCTCCGCGGGGAGCGCGCGCTACCCGAAGAGGGTGCGCGCCTCCTCGTAGCGGGCGTCCGGGACCGTCTTGAGGGTGCCGAGCGCCTCGGCGAAGTCCACGTGGTAGATGTCGGTGCCGCGCAGGGCGACCATGCGGCCCCAGTGCTCGGCGACGACGGAGTCGATGGCGGCCATGCCCAGGCGGGTCGCGAGGACGCGGTCGAACGCGGTGGGCGTGCCTCCGCGCTGGATGTGGCCGAGCGTCGTGGCGCGGGTCTCGATGCCGGTGCGCTCCTCGATGAGCGGGGCCAGCAGCTCGCCGATGCCGCCGAGGCGGGGCCGGCCGAAGGCGTCGAGGCCGCGCTCGGAGTGGGCGTCGTCCATCGTGTCGAGCGAGAAGCCCTCGGCGACCACGACGAGCGGTGCGCGCCCGCGGTCCTGCGCGCTCTGCACCCACTCGACGATCTGGTTTAGGGAGGTGCGCTTCTCCGGGATGAGGATGACGTGGGCGCCCGCGGCCATGCCGGAGTGCAGGGCGATCCAGCCGACGTGGCGGCCCATGACCTCGGCGACCATGCAGCGGCCGTGCGAGTCGCCGGTGGTGCGGAGGCGGTCCATCGCGTCGGTCGCGATGCCGACGGCGGTGTCGAAGCCGAAGGTGTAGTCGGTGGCGCCGAGGTCGTTGTCGATGGTCTTGGGGACGCCGACGATCTTGAGGCCCGCGTCCGTGAGGCGCTTGGCCGCCGCCAGGGTGCCCTCGCCGCCGATCGCGATGATCGAGTCGATGCCGTTGCGGTCCATCATCTCGGCGATCTTCTCGGGGCCGCCGTTCTCGCCCTCGAAGGGGTTCGTCCGGCTGGTGCCGATGATCGTGCCGCCCTGCTTGGCGATTCCCTGGATCTCGGGGCGGCCCAGGGGCAGGAGGTCGCCGTCGACCACTCCGCGCCAGCCGTTCCGGAAGCCCACGAACTCCTGGTCGTAGACCTTGATGCCCTTGTAGACGGCACCGCGGATGACGGCGTTGAGGCCGGGGCAGTCGCCACCGGAGGTCAGGATCCCGATCTTCACCCGCTCAGGTTAGAGGACCCGGTGAACGGATGTGCACGCGGACGACGACGGGCCCCTCCTCGCCGCCTCGAGGAAGGGCCCGTCGTCGTGCTCTGTGCTGGTGGGACTAGGTCGTGACGAGCTCGCCGTTGACGCCGCGGGGGAAGAATCCGCCGGTGCGCGTGCCGGCCGCGGGGTTCAGGTACACGATGTTGAGGACCTGGCCCGGGGTGCGGCTGAACGCGATGGAGCTGCCGTCGGTCGGGACGATGTTCGCCTGGCCGTTGACCTTGACGCCCTGGTCGAGGTCGGTCTTGCCGTCGAGGCTGTCGCGCGCGTCGGAGAGCTTGTTCGCCGAGTCGGACAGGTCGGCGGCGTAGATCGCCGAGCGGATCGCGCCCGCGTGGTACGCCTCCACCGCGAGGATGCCGGCGGCCGCGTCGAGGTAGGTCTTCGACTGGATGAGCGGGGCGGCGCCCTTGTAGGCGGTCACTCCCACGTCCTCGAAGACGAAGGCGCCGAGCAGGAAGTTCGACTCGCTCGCGAACGGGTCGAACGACTGACCGGCCTTGATCAGCCCCGCCGCAACGGCGGCGGAGTTGAAGCTGTCCTTCAGGTTGATCGCCGGGCGGGCCACCTTCGCGGTGCCCAGCGCGGCCCGCAGGAACTGCACGTGGGCCTTCTCGTCGTTCGCGACCTCGGTGGCGAAGCTCTTCAGCCACGGGGTCTTGAAGTCGACGGGGCGGCCGCCGATGACGCCGCCGGGCGTGCCCTTGCCGGTCACGTCCGAGCCGCCGAGGCCGGTGCCGTAGACGGCGCGGAGGTAGAACTCGGCCTCGAGGTACTCGAGGTTGAGGGCGAAGTTGAGGATCGAGGCGTCGCTGGGGCCGCTGGCAGCGACCTCCTCGGCGGAGGCGGTGGGCGCGGCGAGGGCCGCGGCTCCGATGCCGAGGCCGGCGACGCCGGTGGCCTCGAAGAAGCGGCGACGGTCGAGAGCGGTCTCAGAGCTCTTGACGATCGCGTTGCGGATGAAGGTCGTGTCGAACATGTGCGCATCTCCAGTGTTAGGCGGGTGCCGGGCAGCTGGAGCGCCGCCGCGACAGCGCGAAGCTACGCCCGGGACCGACCTGCTGACCAGTGGAAACGGGCGATCGGATCCGCGCATGTGTTCACGCCGACTGAACCAATCCGCCGGGCGTGTCGCTCCGAACACGTCGTGGATGGGGGTTCTGCGGAGGAGCGTCCGATCCGGTGTCGGAGCCGCCGGTTAGCATCACTGCGTGTCGATCCCCGCCCCCGCTCCCGAGCCCTTCTGGGCGACGGTCTACGCGCCGTCGGAGCCCGTGAGCCTCGCGCTCACCCTCCGCACGCTGCTGCGGGGCTCGGGCGACCCGACCATGCTCCTCGACGCGTCCGGCTTCTGGCGGGCGTTCCGCACGCCGCTCGGCCCGGGCACGCTGCACCTGCGGCAGGCGGCGGACGGCGCGGTCCACGCGCGCGCCTGGGGCGGGGGAGCGGAGTGGCTGATCGACGCGGTCCCCGAGCTCCTCGGCCACGGCGACGACTGGAGCGGGCTCGACCTGTCGGCCCACGCGCCGCTCGCCGAGGTGCTCCGCCGCTCGTCGGGCCTGCGCCTCACGCGCGCGAACCTGGTGTTCGAGATGCTCGCGCCGTCGGTCCTCGAGCAGAAGGTCACGAGCACGGAGGCGTGGCGCGCCTACCGGGTGCTGGTGCGCCTCCACGGGGAGCCCGCCCCGGGGCCGGTCGCTCTGCACGTGGCTCCGAGCGCGCAGCAGTGGCGGCGCGTGCCCTCGTGGGACTGGCACCGCGCGGGAGTGGATCCGCGGCGCTCGCGGACCGTCCTCACCGCCGCGCTCGTCGCCTCCGGCCTCGAGCGGACCCTCGCGCTCGGGCGGGGCGGCGACGAGGTCGCCCGCCGGCTGCAGTCGGTGCCGGGGATCGGGCCGTGGACGGCGTCCGAGGTGATGATGCGCGCCCACGGAGATCCGGACGCGGTCAGCGTGGGCGACTACCACCTGGCCGCGGCCGTCGGCTTCGCGCTCACGGGCCGGCTCGGGGTCGACGACGACGGCATGCTCGAGCTCCTCGAGCCGTGGCGCGGGCACCGGCAGCGGGTCATCCGGCTGATCGGCTGCAGCGGAGCGAGGAAGCCGCGGCACGGCCCGCGGATGACCATCCAGGACCACCGCCGGCACTGATCCGCTCCTCCACAGGGGCGGCTCGCGGGCGAGTCGGCGCGACCACCGCGTCACGCCGCGTCCGGGCGGCGGGTCGGGCTTAGCCTCGGAGGATGCAGCAGTCGACGACCCCAGGTGTGCCCGGCAGCGACCCGGAGCGCGAGCCCGACGACGCGGCCGTGCGGAGCGGGGTCGACGCGACGATCGGTGGTCGGACGCCGGAGGGCGGCACGGGGTCGGACGACGAGGTCGAGGCCGGTGAGGCGCGCGACTCCGTGAGCGGGGCCGAGGTCGTGCCGGCGCCGGAGTCCGCGTCCGAGGACGTGGCCGAGCCTCAGGACGAGCAGGAGTCCGACGCTGAGGACGAGGACCTGCGCGAGCCCGGTGTTCAGGACGAGGACGAGGTCGTGCGCGACGCTCAGGACGAGGCCGTGAGCGAGCCCGATGCAGAGGACGAGGTCGTGCGCGACCCTGAGGACGAGGTCGTGCGCGGGCCCGACGCCGCGTCGGAGTCGGAGCACGCGGCGCCCGCCGCCGCCGAGCCCGAGGTCGACGACCGCCCGATGATCGAGCGCGTCGAGTCCCTGGTCCGCCGCTGGATCGCGCGCAGCGGCGAGTTCCCGGTCGAGCCCGCCGCCCAGCGGCTCGCGGGCGTGCTCCAGGACCCGAACGGACTCGACTTCACCGTCGGGTTCGTCGACGGCGTCGCCCGGCCCGAGGACCTCTCGGTCGCGGCCGAGAACCTCGCGGCGCTCACCGCGAAGACGCCCGCCTTCCTCCCCTCCTATCTGCGCGCCGCGATCAGCACCGGCGGCGCCGTCGGCCCCGTGCTGCCCTGGGTAGTCGTGCCCGCGGCCCGCCGGGTCCTCCGCCGCCTCGTCGGGCACCTCGTGGTCGACGCCTCGGAGGCGCGTCTCGGTGCGGCCGTCGCCGCGCTGCGCGAGGGCGGCGACCGGCTCAACCTCAACCTCCTCGGCGAGGCCGTGCTCGGCGAGCGCGAGGCCCGCCGGCGCCTCGAGGGGACCCTCCGCCTGCTCGAGCGGCCGGACGTCGACTACGTCAGCGTCAAGGTCTCGAGCGTCGTCAGCCAGCTGTCGATGTGGGCCTTCGAGGAGGAGGTCGACCGCGTCGTGGAGCGGCTCACCCCGCTCTACCAGGCCGCCGCGTCCGGAGCCGACCCCACCTTCATCAACCTCGACATGGAGGAGTACCGCGACCTCGACCTGACGGTCGCCGTGTTCCGGCGCCTCCTCGAGCAGCCGGGCATGCTCGACCTCGAGGCGGGCATCGTCCTGCAGGCCTACCTGCCCGACTCCGTCCGCGTGCTCGACGAGCTGACCGAGTGGGCGCAGGAGCGCCGGGCCCGCGGCGGAGCCCCGATCAAGGTGCGCGTCGTGAAGGGCGCGAACCTCGCGATGGAGCGGGTCGACGCGGCCCTGCACGACTGGCCGCTCGCGACCGTCGGCAGCAAGGTGGAGGCCGACACGAACTACAAGCGCCTGCTCGACCGGGCGCTGCGGCCGGAGCGCGTCGACGCGGTGCGCGTGGGCGTCGCCGGGCACAACCTCTTCGACCTCGCCTGGGCGTGGCTCACGGCGACCGAGCGCGGGGTGACCGGCGCGGTCGAGATCGAGATGCTGCTCGGGATGGCGACCGGGCAGGCGCGCGCCGTCCGCGAGGACGTGGGACGACTCCTCCTCTACACGCCCGTCGTGCACCCGCACGAGTTCGACGTGGCCATCTCGTACCTCATCCGCCGGCTCGAGGAGAACAGCAGCCCCGAGAACTTCCTCTCGGCCGCGTTCCGCCTCGACGACGAGGAGGTGCTGCAGCGGGAGCTCGGCCGCTTCCGCGCCTCGCTCGAGGCCCTCGACGACTCCGTCCCGCCGCCGAACCGCACGCAGGACCGCCTGCGGGAGTGGTCCTCCGGCTCCGGCCGCCGCCTCGTGCAGGAGCACGCCCGCGCCGGCGAGCGGGCGCAGGACCCGGCCGCCGCGGGCCTGACGCAGGCCGTCCTCGGCCTCAGCCGCGGCTCCGGTGCGGCCGCCGCGACCGCGGGCTTCCACAACGAGCCCGACACCGACCCCGCCCTCCCCGGCAACCGACGCTGGGCGCGCCTGATCACCGAGCGCATCGCCGGGTCGACCATCGGAGCGGGCACGGCCGACGCCGCACGCGTGAGCACCGAGGCGGAGCTCCAGGAGGTGCTGCGCGCGGTGTCCCGCCGCGCGGAGCGCTGGGGCGAGCGCCTGGGCTACGACCGAGCGGCCGTGCTCGACCGCGCCGGCCTCGTCCTCGCCGCGAACCGCGACCGCCTGATCGAGGTGATGGCCTCCGAGACCGGCAAGACGATCGCCGAGGCCGACCCCGAGGTCTCCGAGGCCATCGACTTCGCCCACTACTACGCCACCCGCGCCCGCGAGCTCGACGCCGTCACCGGGGCCACCTTCGTCCCCGCGCGGGTCACCGTCGTCGCTCCGCCGTGGAACTTCCCGGTCGCCATCCCGGCCGGATCGATCCTCGCGGCGCTCGCCGCCGGCTCCGGAGTCGTGGTGAAGCCGGCGCCCCAGGCCCGCCGCTCGGCGGCTGTGCTCGTCGAGGCGCTCTGGGACGCGGGCGTCCCGCAGGAGCTCCTCGCCCTGGTCGACCTCGACGAGGAGGAGCTGGGACGGGCGCTGATCACCGACCCCCTCGTGGACCGCGTGCTGCTCACCGGCTCCTACGAGACCGCCCGCCTCTTCCGCTCCTGGCGGCCCGGCCTCGCACTGCAGGCCGAGACCAGCGGCAAGAACGCGATCATCGTCACTCCCCACGCCGACTACGACCTCGCCGTCGCCGACATCGTCCGCAGCGCCTTCGGGCACGCGGGCCAGAAGTGCTCCGCCGCCTCCCTGGTGATCCTGGTCGGCTCGGTCGCCCGCTCCAAGCGCTTCCGCGCCCAGCTGGTCGACGCCGTCACGTCGCTCCGCGTCGGCCGGCCCGACGACCCGTCGGCGGTGATGGGGCCGCTCATCGAGGAGCCCACCGGCAAGCTCCTGCACGCGCTCACCACGCTCGGCGGAGGCGAGTCGTGGCTCGTCGAGCCGCAGCGCCTCGACGAGAGCGGCACGCTCTGGTCGCCCGGGATCCGCGAGGGCGTCACCGAGGACAGCTACGTCCACCTCACCGAGTTCTTCGGCCCGGTGCTGGGGATCATGCACGCGGCGACCCTCGAGGACGCCGTCCGGATGCAGAACGGCACCGAGTACGGGCTCACTGCCGGGCTCCACTCCCTGCACGCCGACGAGCTCGCCCTCTGGATCGACTCGGTCGAGGCGGGCAACCTCTACGTCAACCGGGGCATCACCGGAGCCATCGTCCGGCGCCAGCCCTTCGGCGGCTGGAAGCGCTCGTCCGTCGGCGGCGGCGCGAAGGCGGGCGGACCCAACCACCTCATCGGCCTCGGCTCCTGGAAGCCCTCGCCCGCGCGCTCCTCCTCGACGCTGCACCTGCGCGGCCTCGACGACCGCGCGCGCCAGTTCATCGAGGCGGCCCAGTCCTCGCTCCGGTTCGAGCAGTTCGACCTGCTCCGCCGCTCCGCACTCTCCGACCAGCTCGCCTGGGCGACCGAGTTCGGAGTCGTCACCGACATCTCGAAGGTCGGCGTCGAGCGCAACCTGTTCCGCTACCTCCGCGTGCCGATCGCGCTGCGCCTGGCCGACGGCGGCGACCTCGGAGAGCTCCTCCGCGTCATCGCCGCCGGTCTGCTGACCCGCTCCCGGATGGACATCTCCACGTCCCTCCCGCTCCCGCCGCGGGTCCAGGAGATGCTCGGCGGCGACGAGCTCGCCGAGATGGCGGGCCTCGTCCCGCGCATCGTCGTCGAGACCGACGCCCAGTGGCTCGAGCGCGCCGCGGCCGGCCGCATCACGGCGCCGCGCATCCGCATCATCGGCGACATCGTCTCCGACCGCGTCGACGGTTACGCGGGCCCGCAGGCCCCCGGCAGCCCGACGCACGGACAGCAGGCCGTCGTCCGCCGATCGTACGACTCGACCGGCTCCTTCACCGACGTCGTCGCCGGCATGACCCGCGGCAGCACGGGCACGCCGGTCCCGCTCACCCGCGCCGACGGATCCCGCGTCCCCCTCGCGACCGCCCTCGCCGAAGCCCTCGGCGGCGCCCTCGACACCGCCGTCTACGCCGACCCGGTCACCCCCGCCGGCCGCGTCGAACTGCTGCCCTTCCTCCGCGAGCAGGCGATCTCGATCACGAACCACCGCTTCGGCAACCCGATCGATCTGAGCGACGACGTGCTGTGAGTTGAATTCCACGCCCGTCCCTGACGGGCGTGGCGCGGTCGGCTTGGCGACGGGGTGCGTTCTGAGGAGCGGGGGGCGTTCGGCTACAGCGATCCGCTCGCACGCGGATCGCTGGTTCGCCTCGGGGGCGGTGCTCGCGGGGATGGTGTGGATTCTGTGTGGCGCGGTCGGCTTCGCGACGGGGTGCGTTCTGAGGAGCGGGGGGCGTTCGGCTACAGCGATCCGCTGGTACGCGGATCGCTGGTTCGCCTCGGGGGCGGTGCTTGCGGGGATGGTATGGATCGGGCTGGCGCGGGTCGGCCTCCCGACGGAGCCCCGGGACGCGGCTCGACGAGGCGCGGGGGACTTACTTGTCGCGGCAAGTAGTGGGTAGGGTGGGGGGATGAGTGCGCCCGAGACACGCTGGCTGACGCCCGATCAGCTCGACGCCTGGCTGCGCTTCATCGCGGTCGTGGAACTGCTGCCGGGCGCCCTCGACACTCAGCTGCAGCGCGACGCGGGACTCACGCACTTCGAGTACCTGACGCTGGCGATGCTGTCCGAGGCGCCCGACCGCGCCCTCCGGATGACCACGCTCGCCGCCCGCACCAACGCGACCCTGCCCCGGCTCTCGCACGTGGTGACCCGCCTCGTCGCCCGCGGCTACCTCGAGCGCCGCCCCTGCGCCTCCGACGGCCGCGCCACGAACGCGGTGCTCACCGACGCCGGCCTCCAGAAGATCGTCGACACGGCGCCCGGTCACGTCGCGACCGTGCTGGCCGACGTCATCGATCCGCTCGACGCCGAGCAGATCCCGCAGCTGGCCGACATCATGTCGCGCATGCTCGCCCGGCTCGACCCCGAGGGCAGGATGACGGTCGACGCCGTGCGCTCCTCGCTCGGAGACCCCGACACCCGCTCCTGCTGAGCGCGCCGACCCTCACTCCCGGGGCGGACCGGCCTCGGCCGCGGCCGGATCGGTGTACAGGGACTCCCGGACGTGGCCGTCAGGGTCCTCGAGGCCGCGCGCCCGCATGGAGCCGAGGTCCTGCACCGCGACCGGCTCGGCGCCGCCGGAGGCCGGCCCGTTCCCGTCCACCTCGCCGACCTCCTCCGGCTGCCGACGCTCACCGCGAAGAGGGCCTGCACCTGGGAGCGCGCGTCGATGATCTCCTTCGACCTGGAGGTCGAGAAGGAGGGGTGCGGGAGGAGCATCGCGGACACGTGCTCGGAGGCGACGGAGCAGGCGGCGTCGTCGCTGAACAGAGGATTCAGGGCTGAAAAGGGGATCCAGGGTCCGGCCGAGCGCCGTGGAGAACGCCCTCGAGCGCTCCGGATCCGTGAACGGGAGGTCGACGAGGATCGAGTCGACGGCCCTCCGCGTCAGTACAGCGATCGGCCGCGCGACACGCGGGAATCGGTGCCATCATCGCCTCGTGCAGTTCACCACGACGCTCTTCCAGATCGGCAACAACACCGGCATCGAGGTGCCGCCCGAGGTCCTCGAGGCACTCGGCGGCGGCAAGCGTCCCGCCGTCGCGGTGACGGTGAACGGCTACCGCTTCACCAGCACGGTCGGAGCGATGGGCGGACGCGCGCTCATCCCGTTCTCGGCCGAGAAGCGCCGCGAGACGCAGCTCGCCGGCGGTGACGCGATCGACGTCGTGATCGAGCTCGACACCGCGCCGCGCGAGGTCGTCGTGCCGGAGGACCTGGCGTCCGCGCTGGCCTCGGCGGGCGCTGCGGAGCGCTTCGCCGCGCTCTCGCCCAGCGCGCGGAAGGCCCACGTCACGTCGGTCGAGGGCGCGAAGGCCACCGAGACGAGGGCGCGCCGCGTCGCCTCGATCGTCGCGGCGCTCGCCGGCTGACGGGCGCGCCACGGTCCGGAACGCCACCTCGTCGCCGGATAGGCTGCCTCCGGCGCCCCACGGCGGAGCGCCCTGGAAGCGGAGTCGGGGGACTTGATGGGTGCGGTTCGGCGTTGGGTGTTCCCGATCGTGTGGATGGTCATCATCGGAGCCGCGAGCATCGCCCTGGTGAAGATCGCGTTCTTCCCGGACGGCGCGGCCGAGGCCGATCCGACGCAGCCGACCGGTGAGATCACCGAGCCGACCGTCACGGTCGCCCGCGGCACGGTCACCAACGACCTCACCCTCCAGGGCACCGTCGCCGCCGACCCCGCCGTGCCGCTGAAGGCGACAGCGGCCGGAACGGTCGACGACGTCTACGTGCAGCAGGGCGCGGCCGTCGCGTCGGGCGATCTCATCTACGACATCCGCGTCGAGACTCCGCGCGACCCGGTCGAGACGACCGGCCCGGACGGCGCCGTCACCCTCACCCAGCAGGAGCCCTCCGTGCGCTTCGAGCGGGTCTACGCCGCGACCGGCGGCACCCTCAGCGCCCTCGGCGTCATCCACGACCAGGCCGTCACGGTCGGCGAGGTGACCGGACAGGTCGCGCCGCCGAGCTACGCCGTCACCGGCACGATCGACGCGCAGCAGCTCTACCGCATCCAGAACCGGCCGACGGAGGCGCAGGTCGCGATCACCGGCGGGCCCGCGGGCTTCACCTGCACCGACCTCACCATCAGCACCCCTCTCGCCGGAGCCGGCGAGGGCGGCACGACCGGCGGCGCGACGGACGGCGGCGGCGGTGGAACCTCGACCGGCGGCTCCGGCACGAGCTTCACCTGCCAGGTGCCGACGGAGGTCACCGTGTTCCCCGGGCTCGCCGCCTCGGTGACGCTCGCGGGAGGCAAGGCGGAGGACGTCCTCGTCGTGCCGACCACCGCGGTCGAGGGCACCGCCCAGTCCGGCGTCGTGTTCCGCCGGGCGGACGACGGCAGCACCGAGGAGGTCCCGGTAACGCTGGGACTCACCGACGGCAGCTCCGTCGAGATCACCGGCGGAGTGGAGGAGGGCGCCGAGCTCCTGCAGTTCGTCCCGGGCGCGGAGGAGGCTGCTCCCGACGTCCAGCTGGGCGGCGACTGCATCGCGCAGCCCGACGGCTCGGTCTTCTGCTCGTGACCATCCTCCGGCTCGAGGGGATCCGCAAGGTCGTCCCGCTGCCCGATGCACCGCCGCTGACGATCCTCGACGGCGTCGATCTCGAGGTGGGCGAGGGCGACCACGTCTCGGTCGTGGGGCGCAGCGGTTCCGGCAAGTCGACGCTGCTCAACATCCTCGGACTCATCGACGAGCCGACCGAGGGGCGGATGCTGCTCGAGGGTGCTCCCACCGAGACCCTGTCCTCGCGGGCCCGCGCGCGCATCCGCGGCGGCAGCATCGGCTTCATCTTCCAGCAGTTCAACCTGCTGGAGGGGCGGACCGCCCGCGAGAACGTGATGACGCCGCTGCTCTACGCGACCGGATCGGAGTTCTGGCGCCGCCGCGACCTCGCGGCCGAGATGCTGGAGCGCGTCGGCCTCGGGCACCGCGTGGACTCGATGCCCGGGCGCATGTCCGGCGGCGAGCAGCAGCGGATCGCGATCGCCCGCGCCCTGGTGCGCCGACCGCGGCTGATCCTCGCCGACGAGCCGACGGGCGCCCTCGACACCGACACCGGCGAGAGCGTGATGGGCCTGCTCGACGAGATCGCCCGCGAGTCCGGCTCCGCGCTGGTCACCATCACCCACGACCCGGCCATCGCGGCGCGGGCCGAGCGCCACTATCGGCTCGACCACGGCCGCCTGGGCTCGACCGCGGATGCGGGCCCCGTCGCCGAGGGGGTGGTCCTCTGATGCGCGCGCTCGTCGGGATCGCCGGCGCGATCGTCGAGGCGTGGACCGAGCTGCGGATCCACCGCGGACGCGTGCTGCTCTCGCTGATCGGAGTCGCGGTGGCCGTCGCCGCCCTGACCGCGGTCGTCGCCGCCGGCGGCATCGCCCGCCAGGCCAGCATCGAGCAGGCCGAGCGCTCCAGCGGGCGCCCGGCGAGCCTCTTCCTCTCCGCCTACCCCTCCGGCACCGGCACCGCCGAGGTGGATGCCGACGCACTCCAGGCCGCGTGGACCGGTGCGCTCGAGCGCTACTCCATCACCTACGCGAGCCGCTCGACCTACGGCAGCGCGCGCGTCCAGTTCGCCGACGGCGCCGTCGACGTCGCGGTGCAGGCGGTCGACCAGCCCTTCGCCGAGATGCACCGGCTGAAGATCGTGGACGGCTCCTGGTTCACCGCCCGCGACTCCCAGCGCCTCGCTCCCGCCCTCGTCGTCAACGAGCGCTTCTGGGAGCGGATCGGGAGCCCGGATCTGCGCACCCACCCGGTGGTCACCCTGCTCGGCTCCGAGCGCGACGTCACGGGCGTGGTGGTCGGCGTGACTCCCTCCTCGCAGTTCGAGACGGATCCGTCGATGATGATGCTCGCGGACGCCTACCCGGCGGTCGCCCGCGACGCCGACCCGCAGTACGGCGGGCAGGGCGTGCCGAACTACGAGATGTGGGTGCCGCTCGACCTGGCCGAGCCCCTCGCCGCGGCGGTGGAGCGCGACGTGGCCGGCGCCCTGGGATCCGACTTCGAGGTGTCGGTCGACCGGCAGGACTACCTGGTCTACGACTCCGACCCCTTCGGCGTGCTGACCTGGGTGATCGGCGGCGTGGCGGGCCTGGTGCTGGCGCTCGGCGCGCTCGGACTGCTCAACATCGCCCTGGTCACCGTCCGGCAGCGGATCCGCGAGATCGGCATCCGGCGCAGCTTCGGCGCCTCCTCCGGCCGCATCTTCTTCTCGATCATGATGGAGAGCGTCGTGGCGACCGTCGTCGCGGGAGTGGTCGGCGTGACGGTCGCGGTCATCCTCGTCACCAACCCGTGGACGGTGGCCTTCGTGCAGGACAACGGGATCGCCGACATCCCGCCTTTCCCGGCCGAGGCGGCGCTGCTCGGGCTCGGGGCGGCGACCCTCGTCGGCGCGCTCGCGGGCCTGGTGCCGGCGATCGTCGCCGTGCGGGTGAAGGTGATCGACGCGATCCGCTACTGAGGCCCGCCGAGGGTGACGACGAGCTCGTCGCCCTCGAGCGCGGCGTGCGCGTCGGAGTAGTGCGCGATCCGGGGCAGCCCCCGCGTGCTCGAGCTCTCGTGGCTCCCGACGACGATCACGCGCATGCCGGCGTCCAGACCCGCCCGGATGCCGGCCTCGGCGTCCTCGAACACCAGCGCGTCCTCGGGGGAGACTCCGAGCAGGGCCGCGGCGGCGAGGTAGCCGTCGGGAGCAGGCTTGCCGTTCGCGACGTCGTGCGCGGTGACGACGGTGTCGGGGGAGGGGACGCCCGCCGCGGCCAGACGGGCGGCCGCCAGTGCCGGGCTCGCGGACGTGACCAGGGCGACGCGCTCGCGGGGGAGTGAGGCGAGGAACGCCGTCGCGCCGGGGATCTCGACGGTGCCCTCGGTGTGCTCGAGCTCGTACGCGTCGAGCTCCGCGACGATCGCGTCGACGTCGCTGCCGGCCGGAGCGAAGCGGCGGACGCTGTCGGCGGCGCGGACACCGTGAACGGCGCCGAGCACCGCGTCGTGGTCGAGAGCGAAGCGCTCGGCGAAGGCGCCCCAGATGGTCTCCACGACGGCCGTCGAGTCGACGAGCGTCCCGTCCATGTCGAAGAGGGCGGCGCGGGCTCGGAGGAGGTGGGGCATGCGTCCATCCTGGCGGTCGGCGGGCTCCGGCGCCTGCCGGTGCGGACAGCGCTCGGACAGCGCGCGATCAGCCCGCCCTCAGGCCATGCATCGTGTCGCGGCGCTACGGTGGTCCGAGATCGCGGGCAGACGCCCGGAGGGGAGTGGAGGACGCCATGACGGACGACAACGGAACCGGCACGGACCAGGGCGCGAGCACGGGCGGCGAGGCCTCCGGACCCCGCGCCGGGTGGTACCCGGACCCGGCGGGCTCGTCCCGTCAGCGCTGGTGGGACGGGACCGGCTGGACGGAGTCGCTCCGCGACGCGCCGGCGGCCACTCCCACCGCCCCGGCCGAGAGCGGGTCGGCGCAGGCCGCCGCGACTCCCGTTCCGCCGACCGCACCGACTCCGCCTGCGCCGCCCGCCGAGCGTCCCGCCTACGGGGAGACGTCGAGCGGAGCGGCGACGAGCTACGGGCAGTCGGCCTCGGGTCGGTATCCGCAGCAGCCGTCGTCCGCCGACCCGCAGCAGAGCTACGGCCAGCAGGGCTACGGGCAGCAGGGCTACGGGCAGGGCTACGGCCAGCAGGGCGCCGGCCAGCAGCAGCCGCAGCAGCCGCAGCAGGGCTACGGCCAGCAGGCTCCCCAGCAGTACGGCCAGCAGCCGCAGCAGCCCTACGGCCAGCAGCAGCCGCAGTACCCGGCCTATGCCGCGGCTCCGGGAGCACCCGTGCAGCAGCGCGACACGAGCATCGTCACGTCCACCCCGTGGATCTGGGTGGTGGTTCTCCTGCCGCTGCTCTCGGCGCTGTCGATCTTCCTCCTCCCGCCGAGCGCGATCGTCGACTCGTCGATGGCCTCGACCTACGGGCCGAGCTCCTCGATGGGGATGTCGACCGCCTACCTCGTCGGCCTCGGCGTGCTCCAGGTCGTCGGCTTCCTGATCTACGCGGCGGAGGTCGTCTTCGCCTTCCTCGACTGGCGCCAGCTGAAGCGAGCCGGCCTGCAGCGTCCGTTCCACTGGGCGTGGGCCTTCCTCGCCGCTCCCTACGTCTACGTGATCGGCCGCAGCGTGGTCGTGAAGCGCGTGACCGGCGGCGGACTCCTCCCGCTCTGGGTCTTCCTCGGCGTCGTGGTCGTGTCGTTCCTCATCGCGATCGGCTGGACGGTGTCGCTCTTCTCCCAGATGACGCAGGCCTTCGCTCCCGCGGGCTTCTGAACCCGTGCGCGCCGCCGATCTCGTCCTGACCGGCGGCGCCGTCTTCACCGCCGACGCCGTGCGCTCCCGAGCGCACGGCGTCGCTGTCGTCGGAGGGCGGATCGTCGCGGTCGGCGCCGACGCCTCCGACCTGATCGGGCCGCGCACCGAGGTGGTCGACCTCGAGGGCCGGATGCTCGTCCCCGGCTTCCAGGACGCCCACGTGCACCCGGTCTGGGGCGGTGCCGCGCTGCTGCGCTGCTGGCTCGGAGCGGGAGGGTCGCCCGCCGAGCACCTGGCGACGGTCGCCGAGTACGCGGCTCGGGAGAGCGGAGCGGAGTGGATCCTCGGCGGCGGCTGGAACCTGCCCGACTTCCCCGGAGGCACTCCGACCGCCCGCGAGCTCGACACGGTCGTCCCTGACCGGCCCGCCTTCCTCACCAACGCCGACGGGCACGGTGCCTGGGTCAACTCCGCCGCACTGCGCCTCGCGGGGATCGACCGCACGACGCCGGACCCCGCCGACGGCCGCATCGAGCGCCTGGCCGACGGCACCCCCTCCGGCACCCTGCACGAGGGGGCGATGGACGCGGTCCGCCGCCACCTCCCGCCCGCGAGCGCGGACGAGCTCCACCGCGCGCTGCTCCTCGGGCAGGAGACCCTGCACTCGTTCGGAGTGACGGCGTGGCAGGACGCGATCATCGGCTCCTACGGCGATGTGGGAGATCCCGGTCCGGTGTACCGCCGCGCGGCGCTGAGCGGCGAGCTGACCGGGCGCGTCCGCGGTGCGCTGTGGTGGGATCGGGGCCGCGGCGTCGAGCAGATCCCGGAGCTCGTCGAGCGGCGCGCGGCGCTCGCCGCCGACCGCTTCGCTCCGACGACCGTCAAGATCATGCAGGACGGGGTCGCCGAGAACTTCACGGCGGCGATGCTCGAGCCCTACCTCGACGGGCACGGCGGCCACGGTCACGGCGACGGCCTCTCGATGGTCGACCCGCGCCTCCTGAACGAGGCCGTGCCGCTCCTGGACGCGGCCGGGTTCCAGGTGCACTTCCACGCGATCGGCGATCGCGCCGTGCGCGAGTGCCTGGACGCGGTCGACCGGACGATCGAGGCGAACGGGCGCCGCGGCAACCGCCACCACCTCGCGCACCTGCAGGTCGTGCATCCGGACGACCTGCCGCGCTTCCGTGCGCTCGACGTCGCGGCGAACCTGCAGATGCTGTGGGCCTCGGCGGAGCCGCAGATGGTGGAGCTGACGCTGCCGTTCCTCGGTGAGCGGCGCGGCTCGTGGCAGTACCCGTTCGGCGATCTGCTCCGCTCGGGCGCGGTGCTCGCGTCGGGGAGCGACTGGCCGGTGTCGACGCCCGACCCGCTCGCCGCGATCCACGTCGCGGTGAACCGCCTCTCGGCGCCGTCCGAGCGCGAGCCGGGGTGGAGCGAGGAGGTGTTCCTCCCGGAGCAGCGCCTCGACCTCGCCACCGCCCTCTCCGCCTCCACGGCCGGCTCGGCGTGGGTGAACGGCCTGGAGGGCGAGTCGGGCTCGATCGCCGTGGGACTCGCGGCGGACTTCGCCCTGCTGGACCGGGACCCCTTCGCCGGCGACCCCGGGGCGATCGGGGACACCCGGGTGCTGGGCACCTGGATCGGCGGGGAGCGCGTCCACACCGCAGCGGACGCGCCCGCCTGATCCGGGTCGTTCAGGAGGCGGCGCTCAGCAGGTGATCGCTCCGCCGATGATCCCCGCGAGCAGCCCGCCGGTCGCGGAGGCGATCGCGCCGGGACCGGAGATCGCACCGATCACCCCGCCGGTCGCGGCACCGCTGACGCCGCTTCCGGCGACGCAGTGGCCCCACTCGGGCGAGCTCCAGTCGCTGTTCAGGTGCAGGCCGCGCACCGCGGAGCGGGACGCCGAGTCCGGGGCGAAGTGGAAGGTGAGCGTGTCGGAGTCGTCGATCGACCAGTGGCCCGACACGGTGCGGCCGCGTCCGACGTCGATCCTCTCCGGGAGTGTGTCGGACGTCTCGGCGCCGTCCGTGAAGCCGACCCCGCCGCCCGCCAGCTCGACGATCCGAGTGCCGTCGGTGACGTCGAAGGTCACCGTCGACGCCGATCCGCCCCGTGCCTCGAGGTGCACCCGGCTGCTCGTCTCCTGCCTCGCCGGCTCGGCGTGCGCGGCCTGCGCTGTGAACAGCGGCACCGCCAGCAGAGCGGCCGCCGCCGCGACCAGTGCCGTGCTCGTCCTCTGTCGTTCCATCGTCGTTCCCTCCCTCGGATTCCGATCCAGGAGGGAGGGCTCAGCGCCGCCGGTCGACGAGGGCGAGGACGACGGACGCCACCGCTGCCGCGACGGCGGCGGTGACCACGACGTCCCACGGATCCTCGGCGCCCACCGCGGTCGCGACGAGGTGCCCGGCCAGGACGCCGACGAACAGTGCCGGCAGCATCAGCCAGATGCGCCGTCTCCGTCGTGCCGCCGTACCGGCCTGTTCCCTGTCGCTCACGCTCGCCCTCCTGGATTCACCATACAGGTATGGAGTACCAGGCGGTCGCGACGCGCGTCGAGGAGGTGGCGCGATCCGTCAGGCCTCGCTGCGCTGGATGAGGCGGGAGAGGACGATCGCGGAGCGCGTGTGGTCGACGTTGGGCGCGATGCGGACCTTCTCGAGGGCGAGCTCGAGGCTGGGGATGTCGCGCGAGCGGATGTGGACGATCGCGTCGGCGGAGCCGGTGACCGTGCCCGCGTCGACGACCTCGGGGACCGCGGAGAGGATGCGGCGGAGCTCGTCCGGAGCGACGGTGCCGCGGCAGAAGAGCTCGACGTAGGCCTCGGTGGCCATGCCGTCGACCGCGGGGTCGACCTTGATCGTGAAGCCGCGGATCACGCCGTCGGCCACGAGGCGGTCGACGCGGCGCTTCACCGCGGAGGCGGAGAGCCCGACCACGCCGCCGATGTCGCCGTAGCCCGCGCGGGAGTTCTGGCGCAGCAGATCGAGGATCTTCCGATCGATGTTGTCCATGCTCCGAGGATAGGCGCGGCCGGAGCGGCGCCTGGACGGCAGCAGAGTGCCACTGGAGATTCGTGACGCCCGGCTATATAGTTGCTCTCGGTCAATAGTTGATCGCGGTCAACTAGAACCGCCGCCGTGCTGAAGAGGAGCCCATGTCACACCCCGAACACCGCGCCGCATCGCGCGGAACCACCGCGCCGCACGCCCCCGCCGGGCCGGACGGCGCCATGTCGCACCGCCAGGTGCTCGAATCGCTCAGCGGCCTGCTGCTGGGCATGTTCGTCTCGATCCTCGCGGGCACGGTCGTGTCGACCTCGCTGCCCCGGATCATCTCCGACCTCAAGGGCGACCAGAACGCCTACACCTGGGTCGTCACCGCGACCCTGCTCGCGACCACGGTCTCCACCCCGCTCTGGGGCAAGTTCGCCGACCTGTTCAACCGCAAGCTGCTGATCCAGCTCGCCCTCGGGCTGTTCGTCATCGGCTCCGCTCTGGCCGGCTTCTCGCAGGACACGAACATGCTGATCGTCTTCCGCGTGTTCCAGGGCCTGGGCGCCGGCGGACTCGCCGCGCTGAGCCAGATCATCATGGCCGACATCATCAGCCCCCGTGAGCGCGGCAAGTACGCCGGCCTCTTCGGCGGCGTGATGGCGATCGGCACCGTCGGCGGCCCGCTCCTGGGCGGCGTCGTGACCGACGCGTTCGGCTGGCGCTGGAACTTCTTCATCGCGATGCCCGTCGCGATCGTCGCGATCGTCCTCCTCCAGATGACCCTCCGCCTCCCCGCGCACCCGAAGCGCAAGGTGCGGATCGACTACCTCGGCGCCGTGCTCATCGCGGGCGGAGTCTCGCTCCTGCTGATCTGGGTCTCCCTCGCCGGCAAGAACTTCGACTGGGCCTCGTGGGAGACCGCGGTCATGGTCGGCGGCGCCGTCGTGCTGCTCATCGCCGCCGTGATCACCGAGCTCACCGTGGCCGAGCCGATCATCCCGATGGGGATGTTCAAGAACCGCACCTTCAGCCTCGCCGTCGTGGCGAGCATCTCGGTCGGCGTCTCGATGTTCGGCGTCGCCGTCTTCCTCGCGCAGTACATGCAGCTGGCCCGCGGAGCCACGCCGACCCAGTCGGGCCTGCTCACCATCCCGATGATGGCCGGCCTGCTGATCGCCTCGACGATCTTCGGCGGGATCATCTCCCGCACCGGCAAGTGGAAGGCGATCATGATCAGCGGCGGCGTGCTCGCCGTGATCGGAACCTCCCTCCTCAGCACCCTCCGCTACGACACGGACCTGGTCCTCGTCGGGATCTACATGGCCGTCCTCGGCGCCGGCCTGGGCATGCTGATGCAGAACCTCGTCCTGGTGGTGCAGAACTCGATCGAGGTGAAGAACCTCGGCGTCGCGACCAGCGCGGTCACGTTCTTCCGCAGCCTCGGCGGCACCGTCGGAGTCTCGGTCCTGGGCTCGATGCTCGGCACCGTGATCGCCGACCGCATCAAGACCGGCATCGCGGGGCTCGCTCCCGCCGACCAGGCTCTCGCCGCGCAGGCGCTGGGCAGCGGCACGATCCCGCGGCCGGCCACCCTGCCCGACGCCGTGCGCGTCGTGGTCGAGAGCGCCTACGGGATCGGCGTCGGCGACGTGTTCCTCTACAGCATCCCGCTCGCCGTGGTCACGCTGATCGCCGTCGTCCTCCTGCCCAACGTGAGCCTCGGCTCGAAGAACGCGGTGCAGCTCAAGGCGGAGCCGACCACTCCGCTGCAGGCCGCGGAGGACGCCCTCATCGCCGCCTCGGACGGCCAGGCGGCGCTCCGCCCCGTCGGCCAGGCCCGGCGGACGGACGACGCGACGCACGCCCGGGAGGGTCGCGAGGCCACTCCCGCCGGACACGGCCGCCACGCCGACGAGGAGCGGCAGGAGGAGCCGATCGGGCACGCCCGGCACGCTGCTCCCACCGGCTCCGTCGACGTGATCGAGCGCTCCTGATGCCCGCCGCCGCGCCCTCGGCCGAGGCGCTGCACGAGGTCGAGGAGCAGATCACCGTGCTCGCCGTCCAGGTGCGCCTCGCCGTCCGGGACGCGGCGGCGTCGATCGACCCGGCGCTGCCGCCCTTCGGACTGCGGCTGCTGCGGATCCTCGAGCGCTGCGGTCCGGTCCACTCCGGCGCCGCGGCGGAGCGGCTCGGGGTCGACCGCAGCGCGATCAGCCGCCAGGCCCGCCAGCTCGCCGAGCTGGGCCTGGTCGAGATGACCTCCGATCCCGCCGACGGCCGAGCGCGGTTCCTCTCGCTCAGCGCGGCGGGATGCGAGCGGATGCGCGACCTCGGGGGCCGTCAGCGGCAGCGGATGCAGGAGGCGCTGAGCGCCTGGCCCGAGGAGGACCTGCGCGCGTTCGCGGGATACCTGGAGCGGCTGACCGCGGCGGAGTGAGCCGCGTGATCTGAACGAGTGGCGCGGACCGATGCGGTCCGCGCCACTTCTGCGTGCCGCCGGACGCGGCGCGGGCGCGCTGACCGCGCGCCGTCTCGCGCCACCCGGTGCCGACGCCGTCGTGGTCGTTCTACATTTCCTGAGATGTTCTCACTCAGGAGGCGATGACCCTGTTCTCTTTCGACCATGCAGCAGCGGCGGAGCTGGTCCGCGCCTCGGACGAGGCGGCGGAGGCGCTCGCCTCCCAGGAGCTGCTGAGGTCCGTCGCTGCCGAGTACGCACTGGGCGAGTTCCGCGGCGCGTACGCCGAGCTGTTCCGCCGTGTCCGCCTCTGCGACAGGGAGAACCGCGGTCGGCTGAGCGCCGAGCTGCACGAGCTCGCCGACACGGTTCGGCTCGTGGCACGGAAGGCCGAGGAGGAGCGTCGGCGCCGGGAGGAGTACGCGGCCTGGGAGCGGCGGGCGGACGAGCGCGAGCAGCAGCGCCGCCTCGATCCGGTCGCGGCCCTCGCGGCGGGAGTCGACGAGGTCGTCGACCGGCCGCCGTCCGATCGGCCGGTCGTGCCTCCGCCGATCCGTGCGCTGTTCTCCCCCCGGTCGGTGCCCCGCACGTCCCCGGGCGGCCCCGCCGCGGGAGGCACGACCTCCGCCGACCCCGAGCGCCTCGACGTCTTCGTCTCGCAGACCCGGCAGGCGGACGAGGCGATGCGCTCCCGGCTCCAGGATCTGATGGCCGCCTGGGGAGCCTTCGGCAACCGCTGCTCGTGGGCGCCGGTCGAGTCCTTCTCGGTGCTCCGGGGCTTCCGCGAGCTGCTGTCGATCGGTGCGGCCGACGCGACCTGGGTCGAGCAGATCTCCCTGGCCTTCACCGCCGCCGGGGGAGCGGCGCTCTCCGTTCCCGTCCTCGACGCCGTCGGCACCCTGGCGCGGCCCCGGGGCGGCCGGAGCCTGCTCGACTCCCTCGCGGCGCTCTCGTCCGACGATCTCGCGACACTCCTGGCGGCGTCGCCCGACCTCGCGGCGCGCCTCGGGCGACTGGCTCCGACCCTCGTGAACGACTGGTGGCGGAGCCTCGACTCCACGGACGGCGCGATCTTCTCGCCGCAGCAGGAGGCGCTGGTCGCCGGTCTGCCCGGGGTGATCGGGAATCTGGAGGGGGTGCCCTACCGCGCCCGGGCGAGGGCGAACGAGAGGGCGCTGAGGGCGCGGATCGCGGCGCTGAGGAGCGAGGCGGCGGGCCTGCGCGGGAAGGCGGGCGACGGGGAGCGACTCGCGGCGGTGGAGTCGCAGCTGGTGGCGCTGAGGGACGTGCGGGCATCGCTGCGGCGCGGTCTCGGTCAGGACTCGCGCTTCCTCGTCTCCCTGACCGCCGACGAGCCTCCGCTGGCCGCTGTCTCGATCGGCGATCCCGACACCGCCACGAACGTCACCTACGCCGTCCCCGGGATGGGGCAGACGACGGAGAGCATGACCCGATGGGCGAAGGCGTCGCAGAATCTGCAGTCGCTCCTCCCGCCCGGCAGCGCCGTCGTCTCCTGGATCGGCTACGAGACCCCGCCGATGGCGCGGCTCGGCGGGAACGGCATGGACGTCCTCACCTCGAACCAAGCCGTCGCCGGCGGCGCCGCACTCGCCTCGGCTGTCCAGGGGCTCTCCGCGGTCCGGGGCGACGACCTGCCGAAGCCGAACGTCGTCGCCCACTCCTACGGCAGCACCGTCATGGCCGTCGCCGCCTCGCGCTCGGACGTCGAGCTCGGGGTCGTCGTGACGCTGGGCTCGGCCGGCCTCCCGGACAGCGTCGACGAGGCGAGCGACCTGCACGCGGAATCCGTCTTCGCGGGGCAGGCGCGGGACAAGTACCTCGGCGAGACCGAGAGCGGCGACGAGGCCGCGTGGATGGGCCGCGCCTTCAGCTGGAACCACCATACGGATCCCGCTGACGAGGACTTCGGCGCGCGCGTCTTCGGTGTGGAGACCGGAGGCGACGCCGGGAGGATCGTGACGGATCACGCTGCGCTGAAGAGCGACGACGGCGATCTCGCGGGGTACCTCGACACGAACACCGAGTCCCTGCAGAACGCGGCGTGGGCCGTCTCCCGGCGACTCGACCTGCTGACCGAGAACCGGCCGCTCGGACCGACCGCCTTCCAGAAGGCGGTCGTGGGAGCCTCCCATGGCGGGTAGAGGCTCTCCTCAGCGGACGGGCGTCGCGCTGACCGTCGCCGCTCTGCTCGTGATGTCGATGAACGCTTGTGCAACGGAGAAGGAGGCGAGACCGGTGAGCACGATGAGTCCTCGGGAGGGTCGGGATCGGGTGGTGGAGTTCGTGCGGGACTCCGCGGGGCGGCTCGATGTGGAGGGGTGGTGGCCGCGGAGCGGCGCGGCCAGGCCCGATGTGTGCGGCCCCGGCGACCGGGTGAGCGGTGCGAGCTACAGCTACGCCTGGTGGGCCCCGGCGGGCACCGATGTCGAGGGGGATGCGCGGAAGGTCGCGGACTACTGGGAGTCGCTGGGGATGACGGTGAGAGTGACCGATTCGACTCCGCGCCCGACGGTCTACGGGCAGGGCGGACCGGTGCTGCGGGCGAGCTTCGTCACCGGCGCTGTCGAGGAGATGTACATGATCGGGGCGGAGATGCCGTGCGCGCCCGGCGATTTCGAATCACTCCTCCTCGAGGACGAGGCTCAGCGCGCGGCGGGCGCGGTCCTTCCGGGTGATGAAGGGGTCGTCCCGAAGCCGGATCCGTGGGACCTCCCACTCCAGTCCGATCCGTCGGGTTCCGGCTCGGAGGGATGAGCCGCCCCGTCCACCGCGTCCGGATCGGAGATGCCGACGTCGCTTCCGTTGCCGGGGGAGGGGTCGGCCTCAGCGCGGTGCGCCCACCAGCTGCGCGACGTGCACGACGAAGGCGCGGCGGCGGTCGCGCGTCTCCTCCCCGCCCCGGGAAGCGAAGGGGGTGAGGTGCCAGATCTCGCAGAGGCCGAGGAGGGCGATGAAGAGGTCGTCGGCGGACCAGCTCGCGTCGACGACGCCGGCGCGCTGCCACTCGAGGACCCGGGCCTCGGGGGCGGGGACCCCGCCGAGCTGCTCGCCGGCCTCCTCCCAGACGCCGGCTCCCTCCAGGCGCGCCCAGGTGAGCAGGCGCAGGAACTCCGGGTGCTCCCACACGTGGTCGAACATGCGGCCCGCGAGGTCGGGGAGGTCCGCCGCCTCGGCGAGGAGCGTCTCGTCGAGAGCGCCGAGCGCCTCGACGACGGTCGCGACGAACAGGCCGCGCTTGCCGCCGTAGTAGGCGTAGAGCCGCTCCTTGTTCAGACCCGCGGCCGCGGCCACACGGTCGACCCGGGCGCCCGCGAAGCCGTGGGCGGCGAACTCGACGGAGGCCGCGCGGAGGATCCGCTCGCGCGCGGGCAGCGCCGCATCGGATGTCGGCTCCATGGTTCACCTCCGGGCGCTCGAACGATACACTCTTCTTCGCCCAACCAACTGGTTGGGGTGGTTCGGCCCCGATGACGCGGCTCGGATCCGGACCCGCCGGTCCCGCTCCGCTCCGTGTGAAAGGCCGCGATGCCCTCCCCGTCCGCTCCCTCCTCCGCCCGCCGCTGGTGGGTGCTCGTGATCCTCGCGCTCACGCAGCTCGTCGTCGTGCTCGACGGCACCATCGTCACGATCGCCCTCCCCGCCGCGCAGGCCGATCTCGGCCTCACCGACGTCGAGCGCCAGTGGGTCGTCACCGCCTACGCCCTCGCGTTCGGCGCGCTCCTGCTCCTGGGCGGCCGCATCGCCGACTACACCGGCCGCAAGCGCACCTACCTGATCGGGATGATCGGCTTCGGCGCCGCCTCCGCCTGGGGCGGCCTCGCCACCTCCGGCACCGAGCTGATCGCCGCCCGCGGGCTGCAGGGCGCCTTCGCCGCGCTGCTCGCTCCGGCCGCTCTGGCCCTCCTCACCGTCTCCTTCCCCTCCGGCCGCGAGCGGGGCACGGCCTTCGCCGTCTTCGGAGCGGTCGCCGGAGCGGGCGCCGCCGTCGGCCTCGTGCTGGGCGGGCTGCTCACCGAGTTCGCCGACTGGCGCTGGTGCCTCCTCGTCAACGTCCCCGTCGTCGTGGTCGGCGCGATCGCCGGCCAGCTGCTCGTCACCGAGAGCCGCGCGGAGGGGCGCAACCGCTTCGACGTCGCCGGGACGATCACCGTCGCGCTCGGGCTCGCGAGCGTCGTCTACGGCTTCACCCTCGCCGAGCAGGGCTGGCTCCGCGTCGACACCCTCGGCTTCCTCCTCGTCGGCGTGCTGCTGCTGGCCCTCTTCGTGCGGATCCAGGCCCGCTCCGACCACCCGTCGCTGCCGCTGCGCATCGTCGCCGACCGCGTCCGCGGCGGAGCCTTCCTGGTCCAGGCGATCGTCGGCAGCGTGATGATCGGCTCCACCCTCTACCTGACCCTGCACCTGCAGCTGGTCCTGGGCCTGCCGCCGCTCGAGGCGGGCCTGGCCAACCTGCCGATGACGGTGACGATCATGATCGTCGCGGGAGTCGCCGCCAAGCTGCTGCCGCGCACCGGCCCGCGCGTGCTGATGATCGTCGGCCCGCTGATCGCGGCGGCCGGGCTCCTCTACCTGAGCCGCATCACCCCCGACGGCGGCTACCTCCTCGAGGTGCTGCCCGCGCTGATCCTCCTGGGCGTCGGCATGGCGATGGTCTTCGTGCCGCTGCAGAACCTCGCGCTCACCGGAGTCGCGGCCCACGACGCCGGTGCCGCCGGAGCGACCGCGAACGCCGCCATGCAGATCGGCGGCTCGATCGGGCTGTCGATCTTCACGACCCTCTACGCGGGAGTCGCGGGCGAGCAGCAGTCGCCGGTCGCCTTCGTCGACGGCTACTCCGCGGTCTTCGTCGCGGCCGCGATCGGGCTGGTCGTCGCCTCCGTCGTCGCCGTCGCGATGATCCGGGTGAAGAAGGAGGAGTTCCTCGCTCAGGCTCCGAAGGAGGCCGTCGCCCACCTGGGCTGATCCCGGCCTAGGCTCGGAAGCGCCATGCAGCCACTGACCGAGACCGAGATCCGCGAGTCCTTCGTCAACGCCTCCCGCAAGGAGGTCGCCGACCTCGCGCTGCCGAAGGACTTCGACGCGCTGGACTGGTCGGTCATCGACCATCTCGGCTGGCGCGACCGGAGGATGGGCCGCCGCGCCTACGTCGTCGTGCCGCTGGAGGAGCGCCTCGTCGGGGTCCTGCTCACCCAGGCCGACGCCCTGCCGCGCTCGCGGGCGCAGTGCTCGTGGTGCCGCGACGTGCAGCTCCCGAACGACGTCGTCTTCTTCGGGGCGCGGAAGGCCGGAGCGGCCGGGCGGGCGGGGGACTCGCTCGGCACGCTCGTCTGCTCCCGCTTCGAGTGCTCGGTGAACGTGCGGCGGCGCCCGTCGGTGGCCTACATCGGCTTCGACCTCGAGGCGGCGCGAGCGCAGCGGATCGCGACTCTGCGGGCGCGCACCGAGGGCTTCGCGCGCGAGGTGCTCGGCGCGGCGTGACCGCGCTCAGCGGCGCGTTGACGCGCGCACGTGCATCCGCTCGCCCTGGCGGCCGAAGAGGCTGAGGAACTCGACCTGCTGCTCGTCGGCGCGGCCGAACCAGTGCGGCACCCGGGTGTCGAACTCGGCGGCCTCGCCGGCCGGCAGCACCAGATCGTGCTCGCCGAGCCGCAGGCGGAGCCGCCCGCTCAGCACGTAGAGCCACTCGAAGCCCTCGTGCGCGCGCTGCTCCGCCGGCTCCGTCACCGGCCCGGCCGGGAGCGTGTGCTTGAACGCCTGGAGCGCGCCCGCGTCGCGGCTGAGCGGCTGGATGAGCATGCCGTTCCGGCGCACCGGCCGGCCGTGCACGCGGGGATCCTCCGGCGCGGCGCCGACGAGCTCGTCGAGCGGCGCCCCGAGGGCGCGGGCGATCGGGAGGAGCAGCTCCAGCGTCGCGCGGCGGCCTCCGCTCTCGAGGCGCGAGAGGGTGCTCGCCGAGATGCCGGTCTCGGCCGCGAGGGACGCGAGCGTGCGGTCGCGGCGGGTGCGCAGGCGCCGGAGCCGTGGCCCGACGGCGGCGACGATCTCGTCGTCGGACGGGGCGGGCGGGGTCTCGGGCACGACGCCATCCTGGCACGTGCGGTCGCGCCGCATGCCGGAACGGCACGGATCCTCGCGGCCCGCCCCGGGGCGGCGGAGCATCGACCCATGACCTCCACCGACGCCCCCACCGGCCCGTCCGTCCCCGCCCCCGCCGACGTCCTGATCCTCGGCGCCTCCTTCACCGGCCTCGCCGCCGCCACTGCCCTCGGCCGCAGTCTCCGCGACGTCCTCGTCGTCGACGGCGGACCTCCGCGCAACGCACCCTCGCCCGGTGCCCACAACGTGCTGACCCGCGACGGCGTCCCGCCCACGGAGCTGGTGCGCCTGGCGCGCGCCGAGGCCGAGGGCTACGGAGCCCGGGTGGTCGAGGGCGAGGCGGTCCGCGCCTCCGCGGGTGCCGAGGGCGTGACCGCGACCCTCGCCGACGGCACGGTCCTCCGCGCGCGCCGCCTCCTGCTCGCGACCGGCGTCCGCGACCTGCTGCCGGAGATCCCCGGGCTCGGCGCCCGCTGGGGACGGGACGTCCTGCACTGCCCCTACTGCCACGGCTTCGAGGTGCGCGGCCGGCGGATCGGCGTGCTCGGCAGCTCGTTCGCCGGGCACCAGGCGCAGATGTTCCGTCAGCTCAGCGACCGGACGTCGATCCTGCTCCACGGCGCACCCGCGCCCGCCGGCGACGAGGCGGCGGCGCTGGCCGCCCGCGGGATCGCTCTGGTGCCCGGCCGCGTCGAGAAGGTCCTCGTCGAGGACGACCGCCTGGTCGGCGTGGTGATCGACGGTCGGCGGCACGAGCTCGACGCGCTCGTCGTCGGCCCGCGGGTCGAGGGGCGGCTCCCCGAGGGGCTCGGCCTCGAGCTCGCCGACCACCCGTCGGGAGTCGCGCGGCACCTCGCCGTCGATCCGATGGGCCGGACCGGCGTCGCCGGGGTCTTCGCCGCGGGCTCGCTGGTCGAGCCCATGGCGCAGGTCGTCGCCTCGTCCGCCGACGGGCTGCGCGTGGGCGCGGCGATCAACCACGACCTGATCGAGGAGGAGATCGCCGCCGCACTGCGGGCCGCCTGACGCGCGCTCAGCGGCGGCGGTACTCCAGCTCCGGGCGGCCGGGGGAGCCGTAGCGGGGCGCGCGGTCCGCCACTCCGGAGTCGGCGAGGTGCTCGAGGTAGCGGCGGGCCGTCACCCGCGAGATGTCGAGGCGGGTGGCGAGCTCGGCCGCCGAGAGGCCGACGGGGCCCAGCAGTGCGGTGACGGCCTCGAGGGTCTGGACCGAGAGCCCCTTGGCTAGACCCGGGGCGTTGGAGGTGCGGAGCGCCGCGAAGGCCCCGTCCACCTCGTGCTGGCTGGCGACGTCGGCGCCGTGCATCCGCTCGCGGTACGACCGGTAGCTGGCGAGCTTGGCGGCGAACGCGCTGAAGACGAACGGCTTGATCAGGTACTGCACGATGCCGGCGGCGACGGAGGCGCGCACGTTCGCGGCGTCGCGGACGGCGGTGATCGCGATGACGTCGACGTCCAGGCCCGCCGCCCTGACGGCCCGGCAGAGGTCGAGGCCGCCCATGTCCGGCAGGTTCATGTCGAGCAGGATCAGCGCGATGCCCGGGTCCGCGCGCAGGGCCCGGATCGCCTCCGCGCCGCTGCCGGCGACCGCGGCCACCTCGAAGCCGTCGACCCGCCGGACGTAGTCGGCGTGGGCGCTCGCGGTCAGCGGCTCGTCCTCGACGACGAGCACCCGGATCACGACGCCACCCGCGCGGGCAGCGGCAGCTGCACCGTGAACACCGCGCCGACGTGGCGCGAGACCTCGATCGAGCCGCCGAGGCGCTCCACCACCTGCTGCACCAGCGCCAGGCCGATGCCGCGGCCGAAGCCGTCCGACTCCTTCGTCGAGTAGCCGCGCGCGAAGACGTCGGCGGCGCTCGCGACTCCGGGGCCGCTGTCCGACACCTGCACCACCAGCTCGCCCTCCGCGAGGCCGAGGTAGACCTCCACCCACGGCTCGCGGTCCGGAGCGGAGGAGGCGGCCGCGTCGAGGGCGTTGTCGATCAGGTTGCCCAGCACCGTCACGAGGTCCCCGGGCTCCAGCCCCTGCGTGCCGGGCTCGAGGTGCGTCTCGAAGTGCAGCTCGACGCCGCGCTCGCGGGCCTGTGCGGCCTTGCCCAGCAGCAGGGCGGCGATCACCGGCTCCTGCACGGAGCCGAGGACCCGGTCGGCCAGGCGCTGGCTGAGGTTCAGCTCGCCGGCGGCGAACGCGAGCGCCTCGTCGGGCCGGCCGAGCTCGATCAGCGACGCGATGGTGTGCAGGCGGTTCGAGAACTCGTGGGTCTGCGAGCGCAGCGCGTCCGAGAGGGTGCGCAGCGACTCCAGCTCGCCGCTCACCCGCTGCAGCTCGGTGCGGTCCCGGAGCGTGACGACCGTGCCCAGGGGGCGGGCGCCGGGGGAGGCGGCGGGCCGCTCGTTCACCACGAGGATCCGCTCGCGGGCCACGACCAGGCGGTCCGAGACGGGCTCGTCGTCCTGCAGCAGCTCGCGCAGGGCGACGGGGAGGTCGAGCTCGGCGACCGGCACCGGCGTCCGCACGCCCTCGAGCCCGAGCAGCTCCAGCGCGTGGTCGTTGGCGAGCACCAGTCGGCCGCGGTCGTCGACCAGCAGCAGCCCCTCCCGCACCGAGTGCAGGACGGACTCGTAGTAGGCGAAGACCTGGCTCATCTGCTCCGGGCCCCGCCCGCCCGTGACCCGCCTCAGGTAGCGGGCGAGGAGCCACGAGCCGAGCGCGCCGAGCGCGACCGCCCCGAGCGCGCCCCACGCGACGACCTGCACGCGGGCGGCGAAGGAGGCGTCCACGGCCGAGAGCGTGACGCCCGCCGACACGAGCGCGACGACCGCGCCGTCGGCGTCCTCGATCGGCGCGACGGCGCGGACGGAGGGCCCGAGCGTGCCGGTGTACGTCTCGGTGAAGGTCCGCCCCTCCAGCGCGGGCTCGATCGTCCCCTGGAACGGCAGGCCGATCCGGTCGCGGTCGCGGTGGGTGTACCGGGTGCGGTCGGGGGCCATGATCGTGAGGAAGTCGACGCCGGTGTCCCGCATGACCTCCTCGGCGTACGGCTGCAGGCTCGCGGAGGGATCCGCACCGGCCGTCGACTCGAGGACGAACGGATTGTCGGCCACCGTCCGCGCCACGACGAGGCTCCGCTGGGCGGCCTCGTCGCCCGCCCGGCTCCGCGCGTCGAGGGCCAGCACCGCGACGGCCGCTGCGGCGATCAGCAGGATGCTCAGCAGCTGCACGGCGAACAGGCGCGCGGCGATGCTGCCGCGCGGTCCGCGTGCGCTCGGCGTCCTGACCATGCCACTCCCTCGTGAGCGAGCGCTCGGGGCGCCCCGCCGTGAACAGTATGAACGCAACCGTGCCGGGCTCCGGAGGCGGGGCCACCATCGTCCTACCCCCTCACCTCGACGAAGAGAAGGACACCCCCATGGCGAAGACGCCTCAGACGCCGTCCGACCGGCTGATCCCCGCGGTCACCCCTCCGAAGACCCGGCGGCGCATCGACCGGAACCACTGGCTCTACATCGCCGTCATCATCGCCGTGGTCGCCGGCGTCGTGGTCGGACTCGTCGCTCCCGCCTTCGCGGCGACGCTCGAGCCCGTCGGTAAGGCCTTCGTCGGACTGATCAAGATGATGATCGCGCCGATCATCTTCTGCACCATCGTCATCGGCATCGGCTCCATCGCGAAGGCCGCCACGGTCGGCAAGGTCGGCGGACTCGCGCTGGGCTACTTCATCGTGATGTCGACCTTCGCCCTGGCGATCGGCCTCGTCGTCGGCAACATCCTGCACCCGGGCGAGGGCCTCGACATCTCGAGCGCCACCTACGACACCAGCGACCTCAAGGCCGAGAGCACCAGCGACTTCGTCCTCGGGATCATCCCCGTCTCGCTGTTCTCCTCGCTCGTGGACGGCAGCATCCTGCAGACCCTCTTCGTCGCGCTGCTCGTCGGCTTCGCGCTGCAGAAGATGGGCGCCAAGGGCCAGCCGATCCTCGGAGCGATCAAGCAGCTCCAGGTCCTGGTCTTCCGCATCCTCTCGATGGTGCTCTGGGTCGCCCCGATCGGCGCGTTCGGCGCCATCGCCGCGGTCGTCGGCAAGACCGGCTGGGGAGCGGTCGTCGCTCTCGCCACCCTGATGATCGGCTTCTACATCACCTGCGCGATCTTCGTGGTCGTCGTCCTCGGCCTGCTGCTGCGCCTGGTGACCGGCGTCAGCATCTTCTCGCTGATGAAGTACCTGGCCCGCGAGTACCTGCTCATCGTCGGCACCTCCTCCTCGGAGGCGGCGCTGCCCCGCCTGATCGCGAAGATGGAGCACCTCGGCGTCTCCAAGCCCGTCGTCGGCATCACCGTGCCCACCGGCTACTCCTTCAACCTCGACGGCACGGCGATCTACCTCACGATGGCGTCGCTGTTCATCGCCTCGGCCACCGGAGCGCCGATGTCGATCCCGGAGCAGATCGGCCTCCTCCTCTTCATGATGATCGCCTCGAAGGGCGCCGCGGGCGTCACCGGAGCGGGCCTGGCCACGCTGGCCGGCGGCCTCCAGTCCTTCCGTCCCGACCTGGTCAACGGCGTCGGCGTGATCGTCGGCATCGACCGCTTCATGTCCGAGGCCCGCGCGGTCACCAACTTCACCGGCAACGCGGTCGCCACCCTTCTCGTGGGCACCTGGACCAAGCAGATCGACATGGTGCAGGTCCGCGAGGTCCTCGGCGGGCGCTCGCCCTTCGACGAGACCACGCTCGGAGCGGACGAGCACGAGGCCCCCGCGTCGGGCACCTCGATCACCGAGGGGATCGCCTCGATCCAGGACTCCGACGAGGCGTCGCGGATGCGTGCGGAGATCGCGGCCAAGCGCTAGCCGATCCGATCGCGAAGGCCCCGCCTCCCGGAACCGGTCCGGGAGGCGGGGCCTCCGTCGTGCGAGGGTCAGTGCCTCCGCACCCCGAGCAGAGGCAGGGTCACCGAGCAGAGCGGCCCGATCAGCACCGCGAAGAGGAGGGTGCCGAGGCCGGCGTCGCCGCCGAGGGCCCAGCCGATGAGCAGCACCGTGAGCTCGACGCCCGAGCGCGCCACCCAGATCGGCAGGCCCGTGCGGGTGTGCAGGCCCAGCATCAGTCCGTCGCGGGGCCCCGGACCGAGGTGGGCGCCGATGTAGATCCCGCTCGCGACCGCCAGAAGCACGAGGCCTCCGGCGAAGAGCAGGCCGCGGGCCCACCACTCGTCCGGCGTCGCCAGCACGCGCAGCCCGACATCGATCATCGTGCCGACCACGAGCACGTTCAGCACGGTGCCGAGACCGGGCCGCTGTCGGAGGGGGATCCACAGCAGCAGGACGAGCAGGCCGATCACGTTCGTGAGCAGTCCGATCCCGAGCCCGGTCTGGTGCGCGACCCCCTGGGCGAAGACGGTCCACGGGTCCACGCCGATCGCCGCTCGGATCATCATCGCGTCGGCGAATCCGTAGAGGATCAGGCCCACCAGCAGGCGCGGCACGGGTCGGAGGCGCCACTGGCCCGCTGGGGGAGCGGCGGCGGCGACGGGAGCGGTGAGGGTCATGGACTCATCACAGCGTGGCATTGGCCTTCTTCGCGCGGTCCAATCCGGCTACCTTGGACGCATGGCTGATGTCCACTTCGGCGCGCGCGCCCTGCAGACCCTCCTCGGCGACTGGCGCGAGCAGCGCGGCACCCGGCCCGCCTACCTCGCGCTGGCCGACCGGATCCGCCTCCTCGGGATCGACGGCCGCATCCCCGCGGGCAGCCGCCTGCCCGCCGAGCGCGAGCTCTCGGCCCGCCTCGGCGTCAGCCGCACGACCGTGGCCGCCGCGTACCGCGAGCTGCGCGACAGCGGCTACCTCGTCAGCGTGCGCGGCTCCGGCAGCGTCACCCGCCTGCCGGGAGCGGCCGTGCACGCGGTGCCCTCGCTCGCGCCGGACTTCCTCGACTTCACCAAGGCGGCACTGCCCGCCGTCCCCGAGCTGGCCGAGGCGTACACCCGCGCGGCGCAGGCGGCCCCCGAGCACTTCGACTCCGGCTCCTACGACACGGTCGGCCTGCCGGTGCTGCGCCGCGCGATCGCCGAGCGCTACACCGCGCGGGGTCTGCGCACCGAGCCCGGCCAGATCATGGTGACCATCGGCGCGCAGCACGCGATCGCGCTCGTCGCCCGCACCCTGCTCGCGCGGGGCGACCGGGCGCTGATCGAGGCCCCGACCTACCCGCACGCCTACGAGGCCCTCCGGCTGGCCGGCGCGCGGCTCGTGCCGGTGAACGTCGACGGGGCGGACGGCTGGGACGGAGAGGGCCTGATCGCCGCGCTGCGCGGCACGAGCCCGAGCCTGGCCTACCTGATGCCCGACTTCCACAACCCGACGGGCCGCTCCATGGCCGCCGAGCTGAGGGAGCGGGCGATCGCCGCCGCGGCGCGGCAGGGCACGCTGATCATCGCCGACGAGACGACGGCCGAGCTCGACATCGACCGGCGGATGACGCCGCTGCCGTTCGCCGCCTACGGGCCCGAGGGGACGGTGCTCTCGATCGGCTCCGTCGGCAAGACACTGTGGGGCGGCATCCGGATCGGCTGGATCCGCGCCGAGCGGGCGGTGATCCGCAAGCTGGCGCTGGCGCGCTCGGCGAGCGACCTCGGCACGCCGATCCTGGAGCAGCTCCTGGTCGCGGACATGCTCGGCCGGATGGACGGCGTGCTGGAGCTGCGGCGCTCGCAGCTGCGCGCGGGCCGCGACCACCTCGAGGCGGCCCTGGCGCGCGCGATCCCGGAGTGGAGCGTGCCGCGGGTCTCGGGCGGCCTCTCCACCTGGGTGGGCCTGGGCCGGCCGGCGAGCTCGCAGCTGGCGCTCGCCGCCCGGACGGCGGGCCTGCTGATCACCGCGGGCCCGCGCTTCGGGATCGACGGCGCCTTCGAGCGGTTCCTCCGCATCCCGATCGGCTACTCGCCCGAGGCGACCGACCGGGCCGTGGAGGCGCTCGCGACGGCGTGGGCGCAGGTCGCGCGGCACCCGGCAGCCGACCCGGGGTACCTCGCCGACGTGGTCTGAGGTGGAGTGCCCGCCGGGCGTGTGAGATCGTTCTCTCATGAGCGACGGGTACGGCTACCTGCTGGTCCACTTCGTGGAGGACCGGACCGGCCACAGCGAGAAGATCTTCCTCTCGCTCAGCCGGGGCGACGATCCGCTGCGCTGGCGCGCGCTCGGGCCGGTGCTGGAGTGGACCGGCGGCACGGGCGGCGTCCGCGACCCCCACATCGTCCGCGGGCCGCGGGGCTTCCACCTCGTCGCCACCGACCTCCGCGTCTGGCGGCCCGAGGGCCCGGACTGGGACCTCTACCGGCACCGGGGGAGCCGCGACCTCGTGGTCTGGGACTCCCCGGACCTCCTCGAGTGGTCCGAGCCGCGCGCGGTCGCCGTCGCTCCCGAGGCCGCGGGCATGGCCTGGGCGCCGGAGTCGGTCTACGACCCGGTCTCGGGCGACTTCCTCGTGCACTGGTCCTCCGGCCTGGCCGAGGACGGCGACCCCGCCACCGGCGAGACGGGCGACAGCCGCATCCTGATGTCCCGCACGCGCGACTTCCGCACGTTCACCGAGCCCGAGACCTACCTGCGGCTGCCCGGCGGAGTGATCGACATGACGCTGCTGATCGAGCGCACGGCCGTCCACCGCTTCGCCAAGCAGCACGACGAGGCCCCCGACACGATGCAGGTGTTCCAGCAGGTCGGCTCCTCCCTCCTCGCGGACGACTTCGCCACCGTCGCCCGGGGGATCGGGCAGGAGCTCGGCCCGAGCATCGAGGGGCCGCTGGTCTTCCGGCACCACCGCGATGAGCGCTGGTCGCTCTGGGTCGACCAGTACGCCCTCCGCCCCTACGGCTACCGCGCCTACACGAGCACCGATCCGGCCTCGGGCCGCTGGGAGCTCGCGGAGGAGTTCGACCTGCCCGAGGACACCAAGCACGGAGCGGTCCTCCCGCTCACCCGATCCGAGTACACGGCGCTCGACGAGCGCCACCCCGCCTGAGAGGCCCCGCATGACCGACTTCAGCCCCCGTCTCGCCGACGCCCTCGTCACCGTCCTCGGTGCCGACGGCGCTCCGCTCGCCCACGCCGATGTGACGGTCGAGCAGCGCCGCCACGCCTTCGCCTTCGGCTGCACCCCTCCGAGCACCGACCCCGCGCGCGCCGAGGAGCGCCGGCTCTGGCTCGACCTGTTCGACACGGCGACGCTCCCCGTCTACTGGGGCCGCTTCGAGCCGGAGCGCGGCCGCACCGCGACGGAGGAGGTGCTCGCCGAGGCGCGCGCGCTCGCCGCGGACGGCGTCCGGCTGAAGGGGCACCCGCTGGTCTGGCACTACGTGAAGCCGGAGTGGCTCGACGCGCTGCCGCTGGACGAGGCCGAGCAGCTCCTCCGCGCGCGCATCCGCCGGGAGGTGGGCGCCTTCGCCGGGCTGATCGACACCTGGGACGCGATCAACGAGGTCGTCATCATGCCGCGCTTCGCGAACGAGCCGGACGGCGTGACGAACGCCGTCACCCGCCTCGCCCGCGAGAAGGGACGCGTCGGCATGGTCGAGCTGGCCTTCTCGGAGGCGCGCAGCCTCGGCACCGGACCGGTGCTCGTGCTGAACGACTTCGACCTCGGGCCCGAGTACGAGCGGCTGATCGAGGACGTGCTCGAGGCCGGGATCCGGCCCGACGCGATCGGCCTGCAGTCGCACATGCACCAGGGGTTCCGCGGGGAGGAGCAGATCGCGGCGATCTGTGACAGGTTCGCGCGCTTCGGTCTGCCGCTGCACTGGACCGAGACCACCCTCGTCTCGGGCGAGCTGATGCCCGCCGAGATCGAGGACCTCAACGACCACGTGGTCGAGGACTGGCCGACCACTCCGGAGGGGGAGGCGCGGCAGGCGGACGAGATGGTGCGGCACTACGAGACGCTGGTCGCGCATCCGGCGGTCGAGGCGATCACCTACTGGGGCTTCGACGACGCCGGAGCCTGGCTCGGAGCGCCGGGCGGGTTCCTCCGCCGCGACGGGAGCCCGAAGCCGGCCTACGAGGCGCTGCGCTCGCGGATCCGCGGGGACTGGTGGCTCGAGCCGACGGTGCTCCGGACGGACGCCGAGGGGCGCGTCGGCGTCCGGGCCTTCGCCGGGGACTTCGCGCTCTCGAGCGCCGGGGCGGGCGCTGCAGTGAGCCTCCCCGTCGGGTCGTCGACGGCGGAGGTCCGCCTGGGCTGAGGGCGTCCGGGCCCGCCGGTGGCGCGGGTCGCCCCGTCGCGCGCCCCGGAACGCCGCGTCCCTCCCAACACTCAGTCGGCTGATGGAAGACTCGGAGGGTGCATCTCCTCGCGGTCCTCAGCATGAAGAACCGGGCGCTCATCGCGCTCGTCACCGTCGTCATCGCCGTCTTCGGCGGAGTCGCCCTGACCGGGCTCAAGCAGGAGCTCGCGCCGTCGATCTCCTTCCCGCAGCTCGCCGTCGTCACGTCCTACCCGGGCGCCGCTCCGGAGGTGGTCAACGACGACGTCTCGACGCCGATCGAGACCGCCATCCAGGGGGTGCCGGGGCTCGAGACGACCAGCGCGACGTCCTCCACGGACTCCTCCCTCATCTCGGCGTCCTTCACCTACGGCACCGACCTCGCCACCGCCGAGCAGAAGATCCTGCAGGCGATCAACCGGATCAAGAGCACGCTCCCGGACGGCGTCGACCCGCAGGTGGTCACCGGCTCCCTCGACGACCTGCCGGTGCTGCAGCTCGCCGTGTCGAGCGACGGCGACGCGGACGCGCTGGCCGAGCGCCTGCGCACCACGGTCATCCCGGACCTGGAGAAGGTCGAGGGCGTGCGCGAGGCGGCGCTCGTCGGCGAGACCGCCCAGCGCGTCACGATCACTCCGGACGACGCGGCGCTCGCCGCGGCCGGCCTCTCGACCGGCGACATCCGCTCGGCCCTGCAGCAGAACGGCGTGCTCGTCGCGGGCGGACAGATCACCCAGGACGGGTCGACCTTCTCGGTGCAGTCGGGCGTCAAGCTCGACTCGACCGACGCGATCGCGGCGCTGCCGCTGCTGCCGTCCGCAGGTGCCTCCGCGGGTGCGGGCGGCGCCGGTGCGTCAGCGGGCGCGGGTGCCTCCGCGGGTGCCGGGGCTTCCGCCGGCGGCTCCGACGCCGGAGCGGCGGCGGGAGGCGCGGCCGTGACCGCAGAGCCGACGGTCACCACCCTCGGCTCCGTCGCGACGGTCGCCGTCACCGACGCCCCCGTCACCTCGATCTCGCGCGTCAACGGCCAGCCCGCCCTGACCCTCTCGATCACGAAGCTCCCGGCCGCGAACACCGTCGATGTGTCGACCGGCGTGGCCGCGCTGCTCCCGGACCTCGAGGAGTCGATCGGCGACAACGCCGCCTTCACCCCGGTCTTCGACCAGGCGCCCTACATCCAGGAGTCGATCGCGTCGCTCGCGCAGGAGGGGGCGCTCGGCCTCGTCTTCGCCGTGCTGGTGATCCTGCTGTTCCTGCTGTCGGTGCGCTCGACCCTGGTCACGGCCATCTCGATCCCGACCTCGGTGCTGATCACCTTCATCGGCCTGCAGACGGCCGGCTACACCCTCAACATCCTGACCCTCGGCGCGCTCACCATCGCGATCGGCCGTGTGGTCGACGACTCCATCGTCGTGATCGAGAACATCAAGCGGCACCTCGACGCGGGTGAGGACCGGGCCCGGACCATCGCGGTCGCCGTCCGCGAGGTCGCCGGCGCGATCACCGCCTCCACGATCACCACGGTCGCGGTGTTCCTGCCGATCTCGTTCGTCGGCGGCACCACGGGCGAGCTGTTCCGGCCCTTCGCGCTGACCGTGTCGATCGCCCTGCTCGCCTCCCTCGTGGTGGCGCTGACGATCGTGCCGGTGCTCGCCTACTGGTTCCTCCGCCCCTCGAAGCGGCCGGCGGTGCGCCAGGCCGCGCAGGCGGCGCTCGCGGAGGAGCGCGCGGCGGCCGGAGGGGCACCCGCCTCGGGGGTCCCGGCCGACACCGCCGCGCCGGTCGAGGAGGCCCCGCACCACGGCGCCCACGCCGCTCCCCGGCGGGCGCGCGGGCTGCAGTCGGTGTACGGCCCGATCATCCACTGGACGCTGAAGCACTCGGTCGTCACCGTCCTCCTCGCGCTGCTCGTGCTCGTCGGGACCGGTGCGCTGTACCCGCTGATGAAGACGAACTTCCTCGGCTCCAGCGGGCAGGACACCTTCACCGTCACACAGACGGTCCCCGTCGGCCAGAGCCTCGACGCGCAGGACGCGACGGCGCAGCAGGCGAGCACGGCGATCCTCGGCGTCGACGGCGTCGAGACCGTCCAGCTCACCGTCGGCTCCTCCGGCGGTCTGCAGAGCGCGTTCGGCGGGGGAGGAGGCGGCGGCACCTCGATCCGCTACTCCGTCACCACCGATGAGTCGGCCGACCAGGAGGCCGTGCAGGCGGACGTCCGCGACGCGCTGTCGGGCGTCGCCTCGGCCGAGGACATCAGCGTCGCCGCCTCCTCCGGCTTCGGCGCCTCCTCGGACATCGAGGTCGACCTCTCGACCGCCTCGCAGAGCGACCTCCAGAGCGCGAGCGACCAGCTCCTCGAGGTCCTGCGCGGGACCGACGGGATCAGCCAGGCCGAGAGCAACCTCTCCTCCTCGCTGCCCTACATCGCGGTGCGGGTCGACCGCGACGCCGCGGCCCGGGCGGGTCTCAGCGAGGTCGCCGTGGGCACGATCGTCAGCCAGGCGCTCCAGCCCAGCCAGGTCGGCAGCGTCGTGATCGACGACCGCACCCTCTCGATCTACCTGGCCGACGGGCAGCCGCCGGCCACCGTGGACGAGCTGCGGAACCTCGAGGTGCCGACCCTCACCGGCACCGTCGCGCTCTCCACCCTCGCGGCGGTCGAGCAGACGGACGGTCCGGCGAGCATCACCACCGAGCGCGGGCAGCGCACCGCGACCATCACCGTCACCCCGGAGGGCGACGACCTCGCCTCGGCCAACGTCGCCGTGCAGAACGCGATCGACGCGACGGCGCTTCCGGCCGGTGTCGACGCCTCCCTCGGCGGAGTGACCGCCGACCAGGCCGACGCGTTCTCGCAGCTGGGCATCGCGCTGCTGGTCGCGATCCTGATCGTCTACGTCGTGATGGTGGCGACGTTCCGCTCGCTCCTGCAGCCGCTGCTCCTGCTCGTGTCGGTGCCGTTCGCGGCGACCGGCGCGATCCTCCTGCAGGTGATCACCGGCGTGCCGCTGGGCGTGCCGTCCCTGATCGGCGTGCTGATGCTGATCGGCATCGTCGTCACGAACGCGATCGTGCTCGTGGACCTGGTGAACCAGTACCGCGACCGCGGGATGCCGGTGCGGGAGGCGCTGCTGCACGGCACCGAGCGGCGGCTCCGGCCCATCCTGATGACCGCCCTCGCGACGATCTTCGCCCTGCTGCCGATGGCGCTGGGGATCACGGGCCACGGCGGCTTCATCTCGCAGCCGCTGGCGATCGTCGTGATCGGCGGCCTGGTGTCCTCGACGGTGCTGACCCTCGTGGTCCTGCCCGTCGTCTACAACCTGGTCGAGGGGTATCGTGAGCGGCGGCGTGCCGCCCGCGCCGGGAAGGCGTCGGCATGACGGACATCAGGGATGCGGCCGAGACGGTCGGCTCGCGCTGGCGCAGCGGCCCGGAGCGCGCCACCGCGGTCCTCGACGAGATCGGTCCGGAGCGCTTCGTCGCCCGCGACTTCCGCCCGGGCACGCTCCGGCACCTCGTCCTGATCCGCTTCCGCCCGACGGCGCTGGTCGCCGAGGCGGACGAGGTCACCCGCCGCTTCCTCGCCCTCGCCGACGAGTGCGTCCGCGACGGACGGCCCTACATCGAGTCGATCGAGACCGGGCCGCAGCTGAGCATCGAGGGCGCGGGCGAGGGGTTCGACCGCGCGTTCCTGCTGACCTTCTCCTCCGAGGGCGACCTGCACTACTACCTGGGCCGGCCGGCCGTCGAGGACCCCGCGCACTGGGATCCGGCGCACGACGCGTTCAAGGAGTTCGTCGGGCCGTTCGTCGACACGGCCGGCATCGTCGCGTTCGACTTCCGACCCGAAGCGCACTGATGGCGACTCCCGAGTTCGTGCTGCGGCTGCGCGACCGGATCGGGACCGAGCTGCTCTGGCTCACCGGCGTGACCGCGGTGATCCTCCGCGAGGAGCCGGCGCTCGAGGTCCTGCTCGTCCGGCGCGCCGACACCGGCGCCTGGACGGCCGTCACCGGGATCATCGACCCGGGCGAGACCGTCGCCGGCACCGCCCGCCGCGAGGCGCAGGAGGAGGCGGGCGTCGAGATCGAGGTCGAGCGCCTCGTGCAGGTGCACACCCTGCCGCCGATGCAGTATCCCAACGGGGACCGCTCGCAGTACCTCGACCACGTGGTGCGCTGCCGCTGGATCTCGGGGGAGGCCCACGTCGCGGACGACGAGTCGACCGAGGTCGGCTGGTTCGCGCCCGACGCGCTGCCGCCGATGTCGGACGAGCACCGCGCCCGGATCGAGCGGGCGCTGTCGGACGAGCCGGGCTGCTCGATCGACTGACGGCGGGGGTGGGCGCCGGACGAGGGCGGGGCCGCCTCTCGGGAGCGGCACTCGGATCGGAGCGGGCGTCCTGCCGTGTCGGCCTCCGACCGGACGGGCCCTCGGGCCGGGCTCCTCGGACCAGGCTCGTCTCGGAGCGGGCGCTGCTCAGACCGGACGCGCGAAGCAGAGCACCGCGTCGTCGCCGACGTGGGCTCCGAAGCCGTCGATCGCCGTGAAGCCGAGCGCCCCGGCCGCTGGGGCGAGCTCCGGAGCGGCGGCCAGGCGCAGCGTGCGGATCCGCTGCACCCGCGCCCACGACTCCGCCGCCGCGACGAGCCGTCGGGCGACTCCCGTGCGCCGGTGGACGGAGGCGACCACGAGCTCCAGCACCTCGGCGAAGTCGTCCGGGCCGGGAGCGAGCACCAGGGCGCCCGCCGCCGCCCCGTCGATCCGGGCGATCAGGACGCGGGCGTGCGGGGGCGGGACCGCGGCGAGGAGGCCCTCCGCTCCGGCTGCGTCCTCGAGGCGGACGACGACTCCGCTCACGAGCCCAGGTGAGCGCGGAGGAACTCGACGACCCGAGCGCGCAGAGCGTCGTCGAGCAGCGCGATCGAGTGCAGCGAGCCGGGGAGGACGAGGAGGTCGACCCTCGAGCCCGCTCCGCGCAGCGCCTCGGCGAAGCGGGTCGACTGGCTGAGCGCGACCCGTTCGTGCGCCGCGTGCGCGATGAGGAACGGCGGCTCGGAGCCGTCCACCTGCGCGAGGGGCGAGGCGGCGGTCGCAGCGGCGCAGGAGGCGAGGTCCGCGCAGTCGAGGTAGCTGCGCACGGCGGCCGCGACTCCGACCACCGGGTCGTCGTCGGCGAGGCCGGCGGCGCTGAGATCGGAGGGGCCGCTCAGGTCGACCACGGCGGCCAGGCGGGACGAGGTCGCCGGCAGCGTGCCGAGCAGAGAGGCGAGGTTGCCGCCGGCCGAGCCGCCGAAGGCCGCCACCCGCTCCGGATCGATGCCGAAGCGCGCGGTCTGCTCCGGCTCGAGCAGCCAGTCGAGGGCGGCCGTCACATCGTCGAGCTGCGCGGGGAACACGGCGGCGGGCGCGAGGCGGTAGTCGACCGAGACGGCGACGAACCCCTCCGATCCGAGCCACTGGCAGATCGGACGCCAGTTCGCGTCGGCCTTGCCTCCACGGGCCCAGCTGCCGCCGTGCACGACGAGGACGGCGGGCCGCGGCTCCGCCGACGGGGCAGGGGAGGAGCAGACGTCGGCGCTCTGCCCAGTGCTCGCGTCGTAGACGACGTCGGCCGTCACGCTCACGCCGGACCAGTCGGGTGCGGGTGCCGCTCCGAGCGCCTGCGCCACCGGCTCCGAGACGGGAGTGGTGCTCGCGCAGCCCGAGAGGAGGAGTGCGAGGGCGGCCAGGACCGCGGCGACGCGTCGCGGGGATCGGGTGGGCTCGCGCATGAGTGCGATCAGCGTACGGGGTGCCCGGCGCCCCGGATGCGGCACCCCCGCGATCAGGGGGTGCCGGGCTCGCGCTGCAGACGGACCAGGACGACCCCCGCGAGGATGAGCGCGCCGCCGCCGAACTGGATCGGCGCGGGCAGCTCGCCGAGGATCAGCCACGCGGCCGCGATCGAGAACAGCACCTCCGTCAGGCCGACGAAGGAGGCGATCCGCGTGCCGAGACGGCGTCCGCCCTCGATCCCGAGCAGATACGCCAGCACCGTCGACATGCCGAGGATCACGCCCGCGGGGAGGAGCCAGCTGACCTCCGCTCCGACGAACACCACCTCTCCGAAGGTCGCGCGCAGCGGTGTGACGCCGAGCGCCCCGAGTGCCAGCAGGATCGCGGCGCCGACGGTCATCGCCCCCGCCGTGAGCGCGATCGGCGGCAGCTCCGGATCCACCCGGCCGGCGATGACGTAGTAGACGCACAGGCCGAGCGAGGCGGTCAGCGCCCAGGCGATGCCGACCAGCTCGGGCGTCGACTCGCCGGACAGGTCGAGCACGAGCACCAGGCCGCCGAGCGCGAGCGCGGAGCCGGCGAGGGTGAAGCGGCCGGGGTGCCGGCGCGTGCGCGCCCAGGCGAAGAGGACGAGGAACACCGGCGCGAGGTACTCGATCAGCAGGGCGACGCCGACCGACATGTGCTCGATCGCGCTGTAGAAGCAGAGCTGCGCGGCGATCACGGCGAAGACTCCGTAGAGGGCGATCGTGCCGAGGTTGCGGCGGAGCACGGGCCAGCGGCCGCGGAGGGACAGGATCGCCGGGATCGCGAGGATCAGGGCCGCGCCGCCCGACCGCCAGAGGACCGCGGACGCCGGCGTCCAGCCCGCCTCGAGGAGCGGCTTCACGAACGGCCCGCCCAGACCGAACGCCGCCGACGCGGCCAGCGCCGCGACGAGGCCGGAGCCGAGGCGCCGTGCCGGCGCGGGCGCGCTCGCGGCGGGGAGGGTGACGGCGGCGGTGCTCTCGGCGGTCATGGCCGGCTCCTTCAGGAGTCAAAAGGATTACACTCGTGACAGCGAGCTGATCGCACACTACTGAGCCGCACTGTCAGGAGCCAACATGGTGTTCGCCTATGACGTCGAGGCGTCACTGACCTCCACCGCCACCCTCGTCAACACGCTCCCCGAGCTGTCGCCGTCCGGCGAGGACGAGATGGCGACGATCGAGCAGCTGGACGACTTCCTCCTCGAGAACCGGTACACGGGCAGCCGCGACGGATCGACCGAGGAGCTGGAGGCCGTGCGGGCGATCCGCTCCTCCCTCCGCACCCTCTGGCTCACGCGGGCCGAGGAGGACCTCGTCCCCGTCGTCAACGGGATGCTCGACTCCGGCCGCGCGCTCCCGCAGCTGGTCCGGCACGGACCCTACGGCTGGCACCTCCACGCGACGCGCGACGAGAGCCCGCTCGCCACCCGCATCCTGGTCGAGGCCGCCATGGCGTTCGTCGACGTGATCCGCGGCGACGAGCGCGAGCGGATCCGCGTCTGCGCGGCGGAGGACTGCGAGGCGGTGCTCGTGGACTTCTCCCGCAACCGCTCGAAGCGCTACTGCGACACGGGCAACTGCGGCAATCGCGCGAACGTGGCCGCGTACCGGGCTCGGCGGGCGTCGCAGTAGCGGACGGGTGGTCGGTGGGCGCGGGCTCGCGCGTCGATCGTGCTGCGGCTCGGGGCCGGGGGGCTGTATGCGGGGCGACTCCTCGGGGGACCGGGTGCGGAGATGCGCGGCTCCCAGGCTTCGCGGCTCCGGACCTGAGCGGGTCCCGACCTGAGCGGCTACCGAACTGAGCGGCTCCTGGCCGCACGTCTCCCCGCCCTAGCCAGGCTCCGGGGCCGCGTGTAGACTCACTCGGTCGGCTCTTGACACCGTGCGTTCGCGTGCGGATGGGTTTGTTAGTCAAGTGGGCCGAGTCTCCGACAGTCGTCGTGAGACGAATCACATGTGTGAATCGGCCCCGGTCAATGACTCGCCCGGGTTCTCCCCCTGCTGCCCCGCAGCAGTCCAGCGCACGGACGCCCCTCACGACGGGGCTCCTCCGGCGTCGCCTCCTCGCGCACGACCTGAACCCAGGAAGAACTGCCATGCCCAAGAACAAGAAGCCCGCCGGCGGACGTCCGGCCAAGAACTTCGAGCCCAACCGCTTCGGCGCCTCGAGCGGCAAGTCCCAGCTCGGCGGCCGCTCGCGCTTCCCCGGCGCCAAGCCGGGCTCGCGCAGCGAGGGCCACCGCGGCTTCCGCGCCGTCGACGAGAACGCCCCCAAAAAGGCGCGCTGGAACGCCGACGAGCGCGCCGAGCGGGCCACCGAGCGCGCCGATCGGCCCGCCCGCGGGAACGACCGCGACGAGCGGCCCTCGCGCGGCTACGACCGCGACGCGCGTCCGGCCCGCTCGAACGACCGCGACGACCGTCCGGCCCGTTCCTACGGGCGCGATGAGCGTCCGGCGCGTTCCTTCGACCGGAGCGACCGCCCGGCCCGTTCCTTCGACCGCGATGCGCGTCCGGCGCGCTCGAACGATCGAGACGACCGTCCGGCCCGTTCCTACGGGCGCGATGAGCGTCCGGCGCGTTCCTTCGACCGGAGCGATCGCCCGGCCCGTTCCTTCGACCGTGACGCGCGTCCGGCGCGCTCGAACGACCGCGACGACCGTCCGGCCCGCTCCTACGGACGCGACGACCGACCGGTCCGCACCGGCGACCGCGACGAGCGCCCCTCGCGCGGCTACGACCGCACAGAGCGTCCCGCCCGCTCGTTCGACCGCAGCGACCGCCCGGCCCGCTCCTTCGACCGGGATGCGCGTCCCTCGCGCGGCCACGACCGCGGCGACCGCCCGACCCGCTCGTTCGACCGCGACTCCCGGCCCTCGCGCCGCGACTCCGGCTCGGACTTCTACCCCAGCCGCGACGCCCGTGCGCCGCACCAGGCCGACGACGTCGTGCTCGAGCGCCTCGAGGCGACGGCCACTCTCGCCGTCGACGTCGAGGGCGTCACCTTCGGCGACCTCGGCCTGGGCGGGAACATCGTCCGGATGCTGACCGAGCTCGGAGCGGCCGCGCCGTTCCCGATCCAGGCCGCGACCATCCCCGAGGTGCTCGCCGGCAAGGACGTCCTCGGACGCGGCAAGACCGGCTCCGGCAAGACCATCGCCTTCGGCGCCCCCGTCGTCGAGCGCCTGATGGAGAACAACGGAGCGAAGGGCCGCAAGCCGGGCCGCGCTCCGCGCGCGCTCATCCTCGCGCCGACCCGCGAGCTCGCCATGCAGATCGACCGGACGATCCAGCCGATCGCCCGCTCCGTCGGCCTGTTCACGACGACCATCTACGGCGGCGTCCCCCAGTACAAGCAGGTCGGAGCCCTCCAGCGCGGAGTCGACATCGTCATCGCGACGCCGGGCCGCCTCGAGGACCTCGTCGAGCAGGGCCGCCTCGACCTCTCGAACATCACCATCACGGTGCTCGACGAGGCCGACCACATGTGCGACCTCGGCTTCCTCGAGCCGGTGCAGCGCATCCTCCGCCAGACCGCCGACGGCGGCCAGCGGCTGCTGTTCTCGGCCACGCTCGACAAGGGCGTCGCGACGCTCGTCGACGAGTTCCTGGTCGAGCCGAGCGTCCACGAGGTCGCCGGCGAGGACCAGGCGTCCTCGACCATCGACCACCGCGTGCTCCTGATCGAGCACCGCGACAAGGCCGAGATCATCGAGCAGCTCGCCGCCCGCCAGGGCAAGACGCTGATCTTCGCCCGGACCCGCGCGTTCGCGGAGCAGCTCGCGGAGCAGCTCGACCACGCGGACATCCCCGCGACGAGCCTCCACGGCGACCTCAACCAGTCGCGCCGCACCCGCAACCTCGCACTGCTCACCAGCGGACGCGTGGACGTGCTGGTCGCGACCGATGTGGCCGCGCGCGGCATCCACGTCGACGACATCGACCTGGTGATCCAGGCGGACGCTCCCGACGAGTACAAGACGTACCTCCACCGCTCCGGCCGCACCGGCCGCGCGGGCAAGACGGGCACGGTCGTGACGCTCATCACGCGCAACCGCCGCCGCCGCATGGAGGAGCTGCTCGACCGTGCCGAGATCGAGGCCGAGATGATCGAGGCCCGCCCCGGCGACCGCGTCCTGCGCGAGATCAGCGCCCCGGCCGAGTAGCCGCCGACCGCACGACGACGAGGCGCGGACCCCTGCATCGGGGTCCGCGCCTCGTCGTCTTTCGTGGTGGGTGCTGTGGTGCGGCGTGACGGCGAGTGCCGGGTCGTGGTGACCCTCCGACTCCGCGCTGCGCAGGGCTCCGCGCTGTGCGGCTTCCCGTGGGGCGGCGCTGCGTTGCGCGACTCTGTGCTGGACGGCTCTGTGCTGGACGACTCTGTGCCGGACGACTCTGCAGTGTCCGGCTTCGCGGAGGGCTTCTGCACGCACGAACGCCGAAGGGCGGACACCGCGAGGTGCCCGCCCTTCGGCGTGTTCACCGGCCGGAGCCGGTGAGGGGAATCAGCTGGCCGGGGGGGTCAGCACGGTGTCGATGAGGTAGACGGTCGCGTTGGCGGTCTGGACGCCACCGCAGATGACGGACGCGTCGTTGACCTTCAGGTCGTCGCCGGAACCGGTGACGGTGAGGTTGCCACCCTGGACGGTGGCGTGGTCGCCGGCGATCGCGTCAGGGGCGATCTGGCCGGGGACGACGTGGTAGGTCAGGATCGAGGACAGCGTCGCGGCGCCCTCGGGGGTCTTGAGGGAGTCGACGGTCGCGGCGTCGAGCTTGGCGAACGCGTCGTCGACCGGGGCGAAGACGGTGAACTCGCCGCTGTTCAGCGTGTCGACGAGGTTGACGTCGGGGTTGAGGCCACCGGAGACCGCAGCGGTCAGGGTGGTGAGCAGCGGGTTGTTCGACGCGGCGGTCGCGACGGGGTCGAGCGACATGCCCTCGACCGAGCCGGCGCCGTCCGGGACCTGCTCGGCGTACGCGGCACAGCCGGGACCGACGAGGTTCGCGGCCGGGTCCATGGTCGCCATGGGGGTCGAGGAGGCGGAGGCCGACGAGGTGGCCATCGGGGTCGACATCTCGGTCGCCGCGTCGCTGGCGGCGGTGGTCGAGCCGCTTCCGCTCGAGCAGGCGGTGAGGCCGAGGGCGGCGGTGCCCAGCAGGGCGAATGCGGCGAGGGCGGAACGCTTGGTGGATCGCATGGGATTACTCCTTCGTGAGACGGCCCCCACGTGATGCGGAGGACCTGTTCTGTGTGGACCGTGTCGCGGCCGTTGACATGTGTTCGGAGCCCTCCCTGCGGGGGTTTGGATTTCTTTCGGTGATCTAGGTAACGGCTTCGTAACGGCAGGGAACCGGGACGGCGGGGAGCTGCTCCGCCGCGTCGATTACCCTGGAGACGTCGCGCGCACGCGTCGACGCGACGACGAGAGGACGGGCGAGTGCAGACCCGAGGTGCACGAGTGGCTCGCGGCGTCGCCGCCGCTCTCGCAGCGACCGCCACGGCCGCCGCCTCCCACACGCTCGCGGGCGCCGAGACCCCCGCTCCTGCCGTGCTCGCCCTCGCCGCGGCGTTCGCCGTCGTCGTCTGCGTCCTCCTCTCGGGGCGCCGTCTGTCCCTTCCCCGGCTGACGCTCTCCGTGCTCCTCAGCCAGATCGCGTACCACGGCCTCTTCCTCATCACGGGCAGCGGTGGGGAGGTGAGCGTGGTCGGGACGACGGGCACCGGCGCGCACTTCCACGACGGGTCGACCATCGAGCTGATCGCCGGCGGAGGCGGACACGCGACTCACGCTCCGCTGATGCTCGTCGCCCACCTCGCTGCGGCTGCCTTCACGATCGCGGCGTTCCGGTACGGCGAGCGCCTCTTCTGGACGCTGGGAGCAGGCCTCCAGCGCGTCGTCGTACGGATCGTCGCCCGCGCGTCCGCGGTCGCACTCCCGTCGGCCCCCGGCGTCTCGATAACGGGTACCCACGAGCCGCGGGCGACTCGATCCCTCGACGCGGTCCTCTCGATCCTCCGGCACCGCGGGCCGCCGCTGCGGGTCCTCCGCGCCGCCTGACGCCCCTCCCGTGCGGGAGCGGCTCCGGTCGGCGCCCCGCACGCACCGCGAACCCGCGCTGCGTCCAGAACTCCCGGCCCCGCGCCGGATCTCCCCCGAGGACACGACCGTCATGACCCGTTCTTCTTCTTCTTCTTCTTCTTCTTCTTCTTCCTTCTCGCGGCTCCGCCTCGTCGGTAGCGGCGCACTCGTCGCCGTCGGATCGATCGCGCTCGCTGTCGCCGCGCCCACGGCGGCCAGCGCCCACGTGACCGCGGCGGCGAGCAGCACCGCCGCCGGCTCGTACACGGTGGTGACGTTCTCGCTGGCCCACGGCTGCGAGGGCTCGCCGACGACGGGACTCACGATCACGATGCCCGACGGCATCAACTCGGTCAGCCCGACGATCAACCCGAACTGGGACGTCGTGAAGAACGAGGTCGCGATCGCCGACCCGGTCACCGACTCCCACGGGAACACCGCGACCAAGCGGGTCTCGGACGTGGTCTACACGGCGAAGACGCCCCTCGCCGACGGCTACCGCGACACCGTCGCCCTCCAGCTTCAGCTCCCCGAGGACGCAGCCGGCTCCACGCTGGAGTTCCCCGTGCTGCAGACGTGCGAGACCGGCAGCACCGCCTGGGACCAGCCGACCGTCGACGGCCAGGACGAGCCCGAGCTGCCCGCTCCCACCGTCGCGGTGACCGCGGCGGAAGCAGGGTCCGGCCACGGGGGCGGACACGACGACGATGGCGACGGTGACGACGCGGTCGCGACCACCGCCTCGGCGACGACGGCCACGAGCGGCGACGACGTGCTCGCCCGCATCCTCGGAGTCGGCGGGCTCGTCGTCGGCGCGGTCGGCGTGGCCGTCGGGCTCGCCTCCCGCCGCCGCGGACCCCGGGCGTCGGCGTGACCCGTCGGAAGGCCCTCGTCGCCGCTACCGCGATCGGGCTGCTCGGTTCGATCGCGGTGGCGGCGCCCGCCAGCGCGCACAACTACCTCGTCTCGACGACTCCCGCTGCGGACTCGACCGTGACGGAGCAGCCGGGAACGCTGGTGCTGACGACGAACGACGACCTGCTCGTCCTCGGGACAGACGGAACGGCGGCGGCTCTGCGCGTCGTCGGGCCGGACGGGCTCTACTACGGCGACGGCTGCGTCAGCGTCGTCGGGCCGGAAGCGTCGATGCCGCTCGAGCTCGGCGCGGCGGGGGAGTACGAGGTGACCTGGCAGGTCGTGTCGACCGACGGGCACCCTGTGTCGGGCCAGTACGCGTTCGACTGGGCGCCGGCCGACGGGACCGCGCTCGCCGAGGGGTCGGGCTCGGTCCCGGACTGCAACGGCACCGTCGCGGTCTCAAGAGGACAGGCCGAGTCCGCCGACGAGGCGCAGGCGACGTCCGGATCGGACCCGGCACTCCTCGGGGACGTCCTGTGGATCGGCGGCGCTCTCGCCGCGGTCGCCTCCGCCACCGGAGTGACGCTCCTCGTGCTGCGACGGCGACCCCGCGACTGAGGCTCGTGAGCCTCCTGGGGTGGCGGTCGGTCAGTTCAGGAGGCTCGCGAGGGGCCCTTCACCGAGACCGGTGAGGACGGCCGCCGCGTCCTCGTAGACGGCGACGGCTCCGGCCTCGCGGAGTTCGTGCTCCGAGGTTCCGCCGGAGAGGACTCCGACCGTTGCCAGGCCCGCGCGCTCGGCGGCCAGGACGTCCCAGGTCGCGTCGCCGACCATGACGGCGCGGTCGACGGAGACACCCGCGCGGTCGAGCGCGATAGAGATCAGGTCGGGTGCTGGCTTGGCGGTGGAGACGTCGGCGCCGCTGGTGACAGCGTGAACGGAGCCGCCGAAGTCGAGGACGTCGAGAAGCACGTCGAGCTCGTTCTGCGGTGCCGATGTGGCGAGGACGACGTGGACGCCTCGACCGACAAGCGTCGCGATGAGCTCGCGAGCTCCCGGGAGTGGAACGATGCGTGCTGTCGTCTCGGCGTAGTTCTTGGTGTGCAGCGACTTCACCAGTGCGCGCTGCTCCTCCTTCACGTCGTCCTCGAGGAGCATGTCGAGCAGCTCCGACGAGTCTGCGCCGATCGCTCGTTGGATGCGCCAGGCGGGGACGACGAGGTCGGCCTGCCAGAAGGCGCGCGACCACGCCTCGACGTGGAGGAAGTTCGTGTCGGCGAGGGTCCCGTCGATGTCGAAGAGCACCGCCGAGGTCCCCGTCGTCGCGTCTTTCCTGTCCTTCGTTCCTGCCATGTCGCTGCCCCTCTTGTCGCTTCCGCGCCGATCGGCCCGTGCCGTCCACGCTACGCAGGCGCGCCGAAGCGGGCCCGCCGCTTGACCTGCCGGTCTCGACCATCCGACCTGCCCGTGTCACGGCCCGCGGTCTCCGCTCGGACCTGTCCGCCCTCCGCTCTGTCCCCCGGCTCGCCCGGCCGGGTGACATGCTGCCGTCCCGTCGGGCTCGTCCAGCGCAGCGTGCCGTCCGGCTCCTGCCGGTGCGTCCACCCCGTGGTGTGGCGGAGCCGGTGGTGGTGTCGGCAGAGGTGCGCGAGGTTGTCGGCCGACGTGGTGCCTCCGTGCTGCCAGTCGTTCGTGTGGTCGACGTCCGCGTGGCGGGTGCTGCGGGTGCATCCCGGGAACCGGCAGGTCCCGTCGCGGTGCTGGAGGTGGCGACGCAGGTCCGCCGGCACTCGGTAGGAATCGCGTCCGACGGAGAGGACCGCTCCGCTCTCCGGATGGGTGAGCAGCCGCGTGAACGAGGGAGCACCTGCTGCGAGACGCCGCGCGGTCTCCGGATCGACGGGTCCGTATCCGTCGAGGACGGCGGGCTGGTCGGAGCGCCCGAGGAGGGTCAGTGCAGGCACGGTCACCGCGACTTCGGCGCGCACTCCCGCAGGCATCGACGTGCCGTCTCCCTCGGCCGATGTCTCCCCGTCGACCAGCAGCGCAGCGGCGATGTCCGCGCGGAGCTGGCCCAGCGTCCGCTCCTCGTCCGGCAGATCCGCGAGGGAGCGGGCGGCCCGGTCGATCCTGTCCATCGCGCCGAGCACATCGGGAGCTGCGGTGTAGAGGTGCAGGATCGCCATCCCGTCGTCGAGGCCCTCCACCCAGAGCGCGCGACGACGGGCGCAGTCCCGATGACGTTCGCTGATCGTCTGCGGGTGCAGCCGTTCCCGGAGCGACCGGAGGGCGCGTCGCAGCTGGGGCGGCGTGCAGGCGACCGCGATCGTGGCGGCCTCCTCGTCGAAGCGCCCACGGACCTCGGCCGGGACGTCGAGCGCTCCTCGCACCACGAGTCGCGCGTGCTCGGGGGAGAGCGCTCCGTCCGCGAGTGCGCGCAACGTCGCCGGGAGGTCGTTCACCAGCAGGCGTGCCTCGTCGACCAGTGCAGAGGCGTGCGCCTCCGAGACCCGGAGTCCCGTCGCGAGCTCCGCGATCAGCGCCCGGTGCGCCGCCTCCGCCCGATCCACCTGCACCTGGACGTGCTCGCCGACGAGCGCCGCCGGTGCCGCCATCGCGAGGCGGCGTGCCTCCTCGACTGCCCGGTAGCGCAAGGCTTCGACGGATGATCGCTCGGCGTGCCGTGAGCCGGCGAGCGCGAGCGCCTCCGTGAGTGCGTCTACTGTCGCCGATTCGTTCATGCCCTGATCTCAGCGGACGAAGTCTCGTCGTGGACCTCGGGACCGCCGTTCCATCGGACAGCATCGCGAAGAGCCGCCTGTGGAGGAGCGTTCCCGCCCCCCTCACACCTTCCGCGGCACCGTGAACACCGTCTCCACTCCGGCCGAGTACAGCACCGAGTCCGGCGCGCGCGTCGCCAGCCCGGGGAAGCCCGCGGCGTCGAGCAGCCCGTCGTCGAGCGCCAGCAGCTCCGCGCGGCGCAGCGGCCACGGCCGGTGCAGGTTGCGGCCGTACCAGGTGGAGCCCAGGTGGCGCTCGTGGTAGGCCCAGCGTGCAGTGAGGAACGAGGCGACCGGGTCCTCGCCGACCGGGTCGCCCGGGCGGACGACGATCCGGGAGCGGGCGGCCGAGTCCGAGTGCCGGATCGTGTCGTAGATCACCGCGCCGTGGCGGTGCTCGATGCTCATCCGGGCCCAGCGGTAGGGGAGCCCGAACACCGCCTGCGCGGTGAGCACGGGAAGGAGGTGGGAGGCGTCGAGCGAGACGAACACGACTCCGCGTCGTCCCTGCTCGTCGACGGAGTAGAGCCGGACGTTCACCTCGGGGAAGGTGCCGAGCCAGGGCACCCGCGGGCCGCCGAGGAAGGCTGTCCGCGAGAGCCGGAACGGGATCAGGCCCACCCAGGAGGAGCCGTCGTGCTCGTCGGGCCTCGTCCCGGCCGGGAGGTGGGGCGCCACCAGGGCGGGGTCGACCCGCCAGTGCAGGAACGTCGCCTCGGTCCAGCGCTGCTTCAGGATGCGCGGTCCGCCGAGCGCGGGCGCGGAACGGGTGACGGGTTCGACGGAGCTCACGCGCCCATCGTGCTCCGGTGTGCTGCGAGCTCGCCCGTGCAGGCGCGCTCAGCGGCGCGCGGCGAGGGCCTTCAGTGTCTCCAGCACCAGGGCCACCGGTGCGGAGGAGGCGGCGGAGTTCCGCACGACGGCCTCGAGGGAGCGGACGGGCCGGGGACGGACGACGGGCACGGCGCGGACGCCGTCCGGCAGGCGGTGGGCCGCGAGCTCCGGCAGGACCGTCACGCCCATGCCCGCGGCGACGAACGCGGCGGCGGTGATGTGGTCGTTGGCCTGGACGTGGAAGGGCGGCGCGAACCCGGCGGCGGCGCAGGCCTCCACGACGTTCCGGCGGCACCAGCCGGTGGGCAGGTCGTTGTCGACCCAGCGCTCGTTCGCGAGCTCGGCGAGGTCGATCTCGCTCCGGGAGGCGAGCGGATGACCGTCGGGCAGGACGACGAGGTAGGGGTCGTCGAGGAGGTGGTGCGCCGCGAATCCGGGGGCGGTCGGCTCGGAGGAGGCGACGAGGAGCTGCACGTCGGGGCGCGCTCCGAGGTCGTCGTCGAGCTCCTCTCCCAGGCGCAGATCGAGGGCGAGGCCGGGGAACGCGGCGGTCAGCCGGCGGGCGACCTCCGGCATCCAGGCGCTGCCGACGGAGGCGAAGTACGTCACGGAGAGGCGGCCGGAGCGGCCCTCGCGCAGCTCCTCCACCACGGCCTCCGCTTCGGCGAGGCGCTCGAGGACGCGGTCCGCCTGGGCGGCGAGGGCGCGTCCGGCGGGGGTCGGGCGGACGCCGCGGCCCACGCGCTCCAGCAGCGTCAGTCCGGTCTCGCGCTGCAGAGCGGTGAGGTGCTGGCTGACGGCGGAGGGCGTGTAGCCGAGGCCGGAGGCGGCTCCCGCGATCGAGCCGGAGGCGACGACGGAGCGGAGGATGCGGAGCCGGTGCACGTCGAGCATGAGACGACCGTACAGTCCGGCTGAACGATTCGACAGTGAACGGAACTGGTGCTGAATCCCCGGCAGCGCCACGATGGCCTCATGACCGACGTCTCCTCCTCCGCCCCGCTCTCCACGAGGGACGCCCTCCTGCTGTGGGGCGCGATCGCGGTCACCGTCCTGCTCTGGGCGTCGGCCTTCGTCGGCATCCGCGCCACGACGGAGGACTTCGGCCCGGGCGCGCTGACCCTCGGCCGCATCGTGGTGGGGTCGCTCGCGCTCACGGTGGTGCGCGTCGTCCTCACCGCCCGGAGGCGCCGCTCGGAGGCGGCTCCGGATCCGCGCACGGCGGTCCCGCGCGGGCGCCTCCTCCTGCTCGTGCTGGGCTGGGGGGTCGCCTGGTTCGGGGTCTACAACCTGGCGTTGAACGCTGCGGAGCGGCACGTCGACGCGGGGACGGCGGCGCTGCTGGTGAACATCGCGCCGATGATCACCGCCGTGCTCGCCGGGCTGCTGCTGGGGGAGGGATTCCCCCGCCGTCTCCTCGCCGGGATGCTCGTGGCGCTGACCGGCGTCGCGGTGATCGCGTTCTCCACCTCCACCGGGCAGTTCGACGTGATCGGCGTCGCCCTCGGCCTGGTGGCCGCCGTCGTCTACGGCAGCGCGGCGACCCTCCAGAAGCGCCTGCTGGGCCGGATCGACGCGCCGACGATGACCTGGCTCGGCTGCCTCGCCGGCACGGTCGCGTGCCTGCCCTTCGCACCGGAGCTCGTCGAGGCGCTCGCCGCCGCTCCGCTCTCCTCGATCCTGGCCGCGGTCTACCTCGGGATCTTCCCGACGGCCGTCGCCTTCACGACGTGGGGGTACGTCCTCGCGCGCTCCAGCGCGGGTCGTACCGCGGCGTCCACCTACGCGGTGCCCGCGGTGGTCGTGCTGCTGTCCTGGCTCGTCCTGGGCGAGACCCCGCCGCTCGCCGCGCTGCTCGGAGGCGCGCTCGCCCTGGCCGGAGTCGCGGTGGCGACGCTGCGGAGGCGCCCGAAGGCGGTCTGACCGGCGGCGGATGCTCCTCCACAGCCGCCCGATCGCGTCGAGTCCTCGGACGAGGCGGCTCGCGGGGATCCCGCGGGAGGGCCCGGGATATGCTGGGCGGACGTTCATCCCAGTCGGCGCCGAGCGCCAGGAACGGTGAGGATCCCGATGACCGAGGCCCTGCAGCCGCCCGTCCAGAACGCCCTCTCGCTCACGCCTCCGGAGCCGGTGGCAGCGGTGCCGACCACCTCGGCGCCGTCGATCGCGCCGAAGGTGCCGGAAGCCGCCCTGCCCGGCCTCGAGGCGAAGGTCGACGGCTACCTCGACACGCTCCTGGCGACGGAGTCCCGCAGCCCCGAGTTCGCGACGCGGGCCAACGACATCCGCACGATGGGCGACGCCGACATCCGCTCGGCCGCCGACTCGTCGAACCGGCTGCTGAGCACGCCGGTGCGCGCCCTCCAGGAGGGCGGGCTCTCCGAGGGGTCGACCATCGGCAAGACACTGCTCGAGCTGCGCCGCACGGTGGAGGATCTGGACCCGTCCGAGGACAACCTGCAGAAGAAGATCCTGGGCTTCATCCCGTTCGGCAACAAGATCACCGACTACTTCCGCCGCTACGAGAGCGCCCAGTCGCACCTGAACGCGATCATCCAGGCCCTGTACGACGGGCAGGACGAGCTGCGGAAGGACAACGCGGCCCTGAACCTCGAGAAGCAGAACCTCTGGGAGACGATGACCCGTCTCAACGAGTACATCTACGTCGCCGAGCGGCTCGACGTGAAGCTCTCGGCGAAGATCGCCGAGCTCGACGCGACCGATCCGGAGCGGGCGAAGGCGCTGCGCGAGGACGTCCTCTTCTACGCGCGCCAGAAGCACCAGGACCTGCTGACCCAGCTGGCCGTGTCGATCCAGGGCTACCTAGCGATCGACGTCGTCATCAAGAACAACGTCGAGCTGATCAAGGGCGTCGATCGCGCGACGACCACGACCGTCTCGGCGCTGCGCACGGCGGTCATCGTGGCGCAGGCGCTCGCCAACCAGCGCCTCGTGCTCGATCAGATCACGGCGCTGAACACCACGACGTCCAACATGATCGAGGCCACCTCGCGCATGCTCGCCGACCAGTCGGCCTCGATCCAGTCGCAGGCCGCCTCGGCCACGGTCGGGCTGCCGCAGCTGCAGGCCGCGTTCGCGAACATCTACCAGACGATGGACTCGATCTCGGACTTCAAGATCAAGGCGCTCGACAGCATGGCCCAGACCGTCGGAGTCCTGCAGACCGAGACGGCGAAGGCCGGCGAGTACGTCGAGCGGGCCCGCCGCAGCAACTCGGACATCGACGCGACGTCCTCGCTCGATCTCGGCCGCTAGCCGATGGGCTGGTTCTCCCGACTGTTCACGGGTGCCCCCGCGGCGCCGGAGGAGACCGCGCCCGCTCTGCCGGGCGTCCCGACGAGCGATGACATCCTCGCGGCGCTCGACCGGGTCGGCACGCGGACGGAGGGCCGGGTGCCCGGCATCGTCGCGGCGCGCATCCAGCGGATCGACGAGACGGTCCGCGAGATGGTGCCCCGTCTCGACCGCCTCGGCGGGATGAGCCGGCAGGGCCACACCGTCGTCGCGACCGCGACCAGCTACCTCCCCGAGGCGGTGGAGGGCTACCTCCGCCTGCCGAGGGACTTCGCCGACCGCCGCGCCGTGCACAGGGGGAAGACCTCGCTGATGATCCTCTGCGACCAGCTCGACCTCCTCGGAGGCACGCTCGACCGCATCTCGGACGCCGTCTCGCGGCAGGACGCCTCGGCGCTGATCGCGCACGGGCAGTTCCTGGCCGAGAAGTTCACGGAGTCCTCGCTCTCCCCGAGCGGTCTCGACGCGCCTCCGCAGCCGGGAGCGCCGTCCGGATCCGGCTCGCTGACCCCGCCGAGCGCCTCGTGACCGCGCTCGCCCCGGCGCTGGACGCCCTCGTGCTCGCGGGGACGGCCGCCGGCCTCGACGCCGCGGCCGTCCGCGACGAGGGTGCGCGGCTGGCCGCCGCCGTCGCCGAGTCGATCCGCGGCGCCGGGCAGGACTGGCTCGCCGCGACCGGCGCGACGGGCGGTCTGGAGGCGTTCTTCACCGCCGCCTCGAGCGGCCGGCGCTGGCGGTCGGGGCCGACCGATCAGCTGGCCGCCCTGGTCGGCGCGGGCTCTCACCACTCCTCCGCCTACGCCCGCGCCCTGACCGAGGTCGTCTCGGCGGCCAGCGCTCTCGGCGACCCGGGCATCGGCGGCATCGCCTCCGCCTCCGCGACCGCCGCGGCCCAGCTCTCCGCCGTCCCGGGCGCCCGGGGCGCCGCTCCGACGACGAGCGGAGGAGTACCGCACACGACCGGCCGGTCGCCGGACGGTGCCGCGGGCGCCGACCTGCCGACCGGTCTGCCCGCCGGCGTGCCCGGGGTCGACGAGATCCTCGAGCGCCTCCGCCGGACCGAGCACGACGGTCCTCAGGACGAGCCGGCGCCCGCCGCCGCTCCCGCCGCGGAGCCCGCCTCCGAGCCGGAGCCGCTCGACCCGCCGGAGTCCATCGACGACCTGCTCGCCGAGCTCGACGCGCTGATCGGCCTCGACCGGGTGAAGAGCGAGATCAAGCGGCAGACGCAGCTGCTCCGGATCGACACCCTGCGCCAGGCCGCCGGACTCAGCACGCCCACGCTCACCCGCCACCTCGTCTTCACGGGGAACCCCGGCACGGGCAAGACGACGGTGGCGCGGCTGGTCTCGCGGATCTACCGCTCGCTCGGCATCCTCTCGAAGGGCGTGCTCGTCGAGGTCGACCGATCGGAGCTGGTGGCCGGCTACCTCGGGCAGACCGCGACGAAGACCGCGGAGGTGATCGCCTCCGCGCGCGGCGGCGTCCTCTTCATCGACGAGGCCTACGCGCTCGCGCTCGACCAGTACGGCGCGGAGGCGGTCACCACCCTCGTGAAGGACATGGAGGACCACCGCGGCGACCTCGTCGTGATCGTCGCCGGCTACTCCGGGCCGATGCAGGGCTTCCTCGACACGAACCCGGGTCTCGCCAGCCGCTTCTCGACCACGATCGACTTCGCCGACTACTCCGACGACGAGCTCTCGGCGATCTTCGGCCGCCTCGCCGCCTCCGCGGACTTCGAGCCGACGGAGGAGGCGCTCGCCGCGTTCGCGGGCCTCGCCTCGGCGCAGCAGCGCACAGAGGCGTTCGGCAACGGGCGCTGGGTCCGCAACGTCCTCGACGCGGCGATCGCCCGGCACGCCTGGCGCCTCCGCGACGTGGAGGAGCCGACGCTCGACGAGCTGCGCATCCTGCTCCCCGAGGACGTGGTGGAGAGCCCCGAAGCCTCGAGCAGCCCGGACGGAGCCGGCGACGACGACGAGGGCTCGGTCGAGGGCTCGGAGGAGGCCCTCCGGCAGGCGGACGCCTCCCCGAGCGGCGCGGCCGTCCCCGTCACCGACGACCCCGAGGAGGAGAGCCGTTGAGCACCGCACCCGCCGCGCCGCCCGCGCAGAGGATCCCCGAGCCGCCCCTCGTCCAGGTCGCCAACCGGCCGGCGCAGCGGAAGCCGTCGCTGCTGGCCCGCGCGACCGCGACCACTCCGGCCACCCTGCGCCTCCTGCTCGCCCTGACGGCGCTGGCGGCCGTGCTGTTCGGCGTGTTCGCGCAGCAGGCAGGAGCGATGCAGGCGCGCGCCGCGACGACGGCCCGGGAGCAGTCGGCGCAGCTCCTCGGCGTGCAGAACGTCCGCACGCTGCTGGTGGACGCCAACGCGATCGCGGCCAACACCTTCCTCGTCGGCGGACTGGAGCCGACCGAGCTGCGGGCGTCGTACGTCTCGAGCCTCACCGGCGCCGCCTCCGCGATCGCCGGACTCTCGGCCGCCGACTCGGCGGACACCCGGGCCCTCGCCCGGGTCGCCAGCAGCATCACGACCTACAGCGGGCTGATCGAGCAGGCGCGGGCCAACAACCGGCAGGGCTTCCCCGTCGCCTCGGCGTATCTCGACCAGGCGTCGACGGCCCTCTCGGGGGACGGCGGCATCCTCGAGGACCTCGACGGGCTCGTCGACTCCGGCGCTGACCGGGTCGCGGCCGCCTACGACGCCGTCCGCTGGAGCGTCCTGCTCATGATCGGCTCGCTCGTGATGCTGGTCCTCCTCCTGGCGGCGCAGCTCTGGCTCGCCCGCCGCACGCACCGCTACCTCAACCGCCCGCTCGCCACGGGGACCGCCCTCCTGCTGGTCGTCGGCGTCGGCGGGGCGGTCGCCTACGGATCGGTCGCGGCGGACGCGGGGACGGCACGGGTCGAGTCCTACCGCGAGGCGCTCACCGTGTCGAACGCGCTCATCGCCGCGAGCGACGCCAAGTCGCTCGAGAGCTTCACGCTGATCAAGCGCGGCTCCGGCGCCGCCCTCGAGGAGCGCTACACCCAGGCCGTCGACTCCGCCCGGGAGAAGCTCTCGGGCGACCTGCAGGACGAGCTGGCGAGGACGCGGCTCGTCGACGAGTTCGGGCAGTGGCAGTCGTTCCACGAGGAGATCCGCGCCGCGGACGACGCCGGGAACTGGGACCAGGCCGTCCGCGTCGCCACGATCACCGGGAACGGCACGCCGAACGACCTCTTCACCACCTTCTCCGACGACGCCCGCGACGTGGTGCAGGAGAAGGCCCTGGCCGCCGCCACCACGCTCGACAGAGGTGCGGAGTTCGCGACCCTCGTCTCGTGGATCCTGCTGGCGGCCGGTCTCGCCGGAGCCGTGTTCGCCTGGCGCGGCATCGCCCAGCGACTGGAGGAGTACCGATGAACCGCCTGCGCGCCGCCGCCCTCGCCCTGGCCACCGCCGCGGCTCTCGCCCTCACCGGCTGCACGACGGGGGCGGACGACCTCGGCACGCCCCTCGCCGCGGCGACCCCGACTCCGACGGCGAGCGCGTCCGCTCCCGCCGCTCCTGCCGCGGCGGACTGCTCGCCCTCGGCGGTCACCTCCTACGCGCCGACCGGCGTGACCGACAGCACCAGGCTCACGGAGATCCGCGGGCGCGGGACCCTGCGCGTCGGCGTCTCGGCCGACACCCTCCTGATGAGCGCCCGCAACCCGATCACGGGGGCGATCGAGGGCTTCGACGTCGACATCGCCCGCGAGGTCGCCCGGGCGATCCTCGGCAGCGACTCCATCGACTACGTCGTGATCACCTCCGCTCAGCGCCTCCCCGCGCTCACCGGCGGCGACGGCGCCCCGCAGGTCGACATGGTGGCCCGCACCCTCACGATGACCTGCGATCGCTGGAGCTCGATCGCCTTCTCGTCCGAGTACTACGACGCCGGCCTCAAGGTGCTCGTCTCCGACGACCCCGACGGCGTCCCGATCACGGGCATCGGCGACCTCGACGGCGAGAGGGTCTGCGCGCCCAGCGGCACCACGACGCTCAGCCGCCTGCAGAACGACTACCCGGAGGTCGAGGCCGTCGAGGCCGCCACGCACTCGCAGTGCCTCGCCCTCTTCCAGGCAGGAGAGGTCGACGCCATCGCGGGCGACGACACGATCCTCGCGGGCTTCGTGGCGCAGGACCCGTACGCGAAGGTCGTCGGCGACGCCCTGAGCTCGGAGCCCTACGGCCTCGGCCTGCCCGCCGACGACCCCGACTTCGTGCGCTTCGTCAACGCCTCGCTCGAGAGCATCCGCAGCGACGGCCGCTGGCAGAGCATCTACGAGCGCTGGCTCGGGGTCCTCGGCGAGGCCTCGCCGCCGGCCCCGGTGTACGGCCGATGAGCACCGGTCTCGCGGAGGGGACCCCCGTCGCTCCGGGCCGGCTCGGGGAGGCCGCGCCGCAGCGCGAGCTCTTCGAGTACCTCGCCGCTCTCACCCGCTGGCTCCAGCGGACCACGCGCGAGCTCTCGCGGCTGGACGCCGCCGCGCTGGCGTCGCCGCAGGCCGAGAACTACACGGCCGACGTGGTGCTCGCCCAGTCGCTCCGCGAGTCCGTCACCCGGCGCCTCGCCGAGCTCGAGGCGGTCTGGGACTCCGGCCGCGTCGACGTCGTGGCGCGCGAGCGGATGTCGCAGCTGATCTGGGGCCGTCTCGACGCCTCCGGGAGCGGCGCGGTCTCGCTGGTGGAGGCGGTGCGCCTCTGCGACGCGGTCGTCGGCCAGCTGCGCTCCCGGCTCGAGCTCGACCCCAGCGGCACCGACGTCGCCGGGCGGATCGTGGGGGTGCGCGCCGAGATCGAGCGCTGCCGCGACCTCACCCGTGACGGCGGCGGCACGGTCGACCGCGAGCGGGCGGAGCGGGTCGCCGTGCTGCGCTCCCGCCTCGACGCGCTCGCCGAGCGGGCGGGCCGGGGAGCCGACGTGTCGGGGCCGCTCGGCCAGCTCGAGAGCGACTCCGCCCGGCTCGAGCGCGACCTGATCATCGCCGCGTCCGAGCGGCGCGGACTCGAGCGCGACCGCCGTCGGGCGCGCGAGCTGGCGGAGGCGGCCGAGCGCCGCGAGGCGCCGCTGCGCGAGCTCGTGGCCCGCTGCCGCCGCGAGATCGCCGACCCGCCGCGGCTGGCCGTGCCCGACGTCTCCCGGCTGGGCGATCCTCCGTCCGACCGCGAGGCGCTCGACGCGCACCTCGCCCGCCTGACCGCCGTCGGCCGCGCGTTCGACGCGGTCGAGGCCGCCTACACCTCGCCGCTGCGCGAACGGGCCGCCCTCGGCTTCCGCCTCCGGGCGCTGCGGGAGCGTGCCGAGGGCAACGGCCGCGCTGCCACCGCCGTCGGCGTCGCGGCCGAGGAGGAGGTGCGCGCCGCTCTCGACGCGGTGCCCTGCTCCGTCCCGCTCGCCCGCCACCTGGTCGAGCAGTACGACGTCGTCACCCGCGACCTCCCGCACCCCGACCCCGCGCATCACCGGAAGGCCACCCCATGAACGGCGCCCCCTGCACCGCGACTCCCGGCTGCACCGGGACGATCGAGGACGGCTACTGCAACGTCTGCGGCCTCCCGCCCGAGGAGGGCGCCGCCGCCTCCACGCCGACCGCGCGTCGCGCCGCTCCGGCCTCCCCGCCGGCCACCGCCTCCGCCGCCTTCGGCACCGGCTTCGTCGAGGGCACCCCCGGCGCCACGGCACCCGGGCCCGCGGAGGAGTCGGCCACCGCGCGCAGCACGCGCACCTCCTCCGCCCGCCTCGCCACCGCCGCCCTCGGCTCCGCCCGCACGGCGCAGACCGGCTCGAAGGTCACCCGCCGCGTCGGCACCACCTCGACCCGACTGCGCGGCCCGAGGCTCGGCGCCGGGCTCACCACCGTCCCGTCCCGCCCGGCCGCCGACCCGATGGCCGCTCTGATGACCGAGGCGGTCCTCCCCGAGCGCAAGCGCTTCTGCTCGCACTGCGGCACCGCCGTCGGCCGCGGGCGCGACGGTCGGCCCGGCCGCACCGAGGGATTCTGCCCCAACTGCCGCACGCCGTTCTCGTTCACCCCGCAGCTGGTGAAGGGCGATGTCGTCGGCGGCCAGTACGAGGTCGTCGGCTGCCTGGCCTACGGCGGCCTCGGCTGGATCTACCTCGCGCGCGACCGGAACGTCTCGGGGCGCTGGGTGGTGCTCAAGGGCCTGCTCAACTCCGGCGACCCCGACGCGTACGCCGCGGCCGTCACCGAGCGCCGGTTCCTGGCCGAGGTCGAGCACCCGCTGATCGTCGAGATCTACAACTTCGTCCTGCACGACGGCGCCGGCTACATCGTGATGGAGTACGTCGGCGGGCCGAGCCTCAAGCAGATCCTGAAGGAGCGGCTGGACGCCAACGGCGGCGCCGCGGATCCGCTGCCGGTGGACCAGGCGCTCGCCTTCGTGCTCGAGGTCATGCCCGCCTTCGCCTACCTGCACGACCACGGCCTGCTCTACTGCGACTTCAAGCCGGACAACATGATCCAGGTGGGCGACCAGGTCAAGCTGATCGACCTCGGCGGAGTGCGCCGGATCGACGACGAGGACTCCGCCATCTACGGCACCGTCGGGTACCAGGCTCCGGAGGTCGCCGACCTCGGTCCCTCGGTCGCCTCCGACGTCTACACGATCGGCCGAACGCTGGCCTCGCTGGTGCTCGACTTCCGCGGCAACCAGACGACCTTCGTCGCCTCGCTGCCGCCGGTGTCCGAGACACCGCTGTTCCAGCGGTACGACTCCTTCTACCGCCTGATCGCGAAGGCATGCGCTCCCGACCCGCAGGACCGCTTCGCCACGGTGGACGAGATGCGCGGCCAGCTGCTCGGAGTGCTGCGCGAGGTCGTCGCGACCGACCGCGGTCCCGGACACCCCGCGCTGCACTCGACGGAGTCGGCCCTGTTCGAGGCGCCCGTGGCCGACGTGGTCGACCGCGTCCCGCCGTGGGACGCGCTGCCGGCGCTCCGCCGCGACGAGTCCGATCCCGCCCGGTCGTGGCTCGCGGGCGTGAACGTCGCCGACCCGATCGTGCGCCTGCGCGCTCTCGCGCTCGCGCCCACCGTGACGGTCGAGGTGCGGCTCGCCCGCGCCCGGGCGGCGATCGAGGCGCAGCGCTGGGAGGAGGCGGCCCGCGCGACGGGCGAGATCCTCACGGAGGACCCGTGGGAGTGGCGGGCGGTCTGGATGAGCGGTCTCGCGCAGCTCGCGCGCGGCGACGACATCGGGGCCCGCGCCTCCTTCAACACCGTCTACGGGCAGGTCCCCGGCGAGCTCGCCCCGAAGCTCGCGCTCGCCGCGGCGTGCGAGGCGAGCGGTGAGCCCGAGGTCGCCGAGTCCCTCTACGTGATCTGCGCCCGCGCCGACGCGAACTACACGGCACCCGCCGCCTTCGGTCTCGCGCGGGTGCGGCAGCTGCGCTCCGACCTCGACGGGGCGCTCGACGCGCTCGACATCGTCGCGCCCACGCGCTCCTCCTACTCCGACGCGCGCCGCCGCCGGGCGGAGCTGCTGGCGGAGTCGGGCCGCGGGCTGCCCGCGCTCTCGGCCGCCCTCGCGAGCGTCGACTCCGTGTCGATCGATCAGCGGACCCGCCTCGAGCTCACGTCTCAGGTCCTCGCCTCCGCCCTCGAGCTGGTGCGGCGCGACGGCCCGGCCGAGGGAGCGACCCTCGGCGGAGTCGAGGCGAACGAGGCCGCCATCCGCGACGGCCTCGAGGCCTCCTACCGCGCGCTCGCCGCCTCCACTCGCGAGCGCGACGAGCGCCTGCGCCTCGTCGACCGGGCCAACGAGGTCCGACGCTGGACGCTGACATGAGCGGCGCGCTGTCGACTCCCTGCCCGAACTGCGGCGAGCCGGTCACGACGGGCGATGCGTTCTGCGAGGCCTGCGGGACGCCGCTGATCGTCGCGGCCACCCCCTCCGCTCCGCCCGTCGCCGTCGGAGGATCCGCCGCCTGCGTCTACTGCGGGGGAGCGGTCGCCGAGGACGGCTACTGCGAGCAGTGCGGACGCCCCGCTCCGACCGAGCGCGAGCACTGGGCCGAAGCGCCGCACCCGCTGGTCGGCGGCGTCTGCGACCGCGGGCTCCGGCACCCGGCCAACGAGGACGCGATGGCGCTCGGGGCGACCACCGGCGCCGACGGCTCTCTGAGGACGGCGCTGCTCGTGGTCTGCGACGGGGTCTCCTCGACCCCCGACTCCGACAAGGCGTCGCTCGCCGCGGCCCGTGCAGCACTCAGCGCACTGCAGGCCGAGGTCGGCGGGGAGAGCGCGGGAGCGGACCGCTGGCGCGCGCTACTGCAGATGGCCACCGCGCGCGCCTCCGGAGCGATCGACGCGGCCGTGCCCGAGAAGCGGTCGAATCCGCCCTCGTGCACCTTCACCGCGGCGGTGCTGGACGGCGCGCTGCTCGTCACGGGCAACGTGGGCGACAGCCGCAGCTACTGGATGCCGGACGCGGGCGAGCCGCGGCAGCTCACGGTCGACGATTCGTGGGCGCAGGAGCAGATCGCCTCGGGAGTGCCGCGGGAGCAGGCCGAGACGGCGCCCGACGCTCACGCCATCACCCGCTGGCTCGGCGCCGACGCGCACGACGAGGAGCCGCGGGTCGCCTCCGAGGAGCTGACCGAGCCGGGCTGGGTTCTGGTCTGCTCCGACGGGCTGTGGAACTACGCGTCCGCCGCCGAGGACCTCGCGCGCGTGCTGCGCGAGGCGCAGGAGCGGGTGGGCGCGGATCCGGTCACGCTCGCGGAGGCGCTGGTCGCCTGGGCGAACGAGCGCGGCGGGCACGACAACATCACGGCCGCGCTGGCGCGGTTCGACCCGGCGGGTGCGGCGGAGGCAGCGGCTGCAGCGTCCGCTGCCGAGGTGCACGGTGAGGTGACCGGCACAGCCGAGCAGGATGCTGCCGACTCCGGTGCCGATCCCGATGGTGCGGAGCCGGACGCCGCGGAGCCGGACGCTGCCGGCGCCGGCGCCGGCGACCTCGGCGCTGCGGGCCCGAGCGCGGCCGACCCCGATGCTGCGGACCCGAGCGCGGCCGACCCCGCCGCCTCGAGCCCCGATTCGGCGACGCCCTCGCCCGACGCCTCCCGTCCCACCGACTGAGCGCGCCGATCCGTCCAGACCACCCCTCCACTGCTGGACGGATCGGCACCCCCGCGGCCGGGTCACGCCCCTACAGTCGTCGCCATGAGCATCGCCGAGCCCGCCACCGCCCTGTCCGTCGTCGGCCACTGGATCGACGGAGCTCCCTCCGACTCCTCGTCCGGCCGCACCGCTCCCGTCTACGACCCGGCGCTGGGAGTCGCGACCAAGGAGGTCGCGCTCGCCGACTCCGCCGAGGTGAACGCCGCCGTCGCCTCCGCGAAGGCCGCCTTCCCCGCCTGGCGCGACACGTCGCTCGCGAAGCGGCAGCAGATCGTCTTCCGCTTCCGCGAGCTCCTCGAGGCGAAGAAGCAGGAGCTCGCCGAGCTGATCACGTCGGAGCACGGCAAGGTCGTCTCGGACGCGCTCGGCGAGATCACCCGAGGCCAGGAGGTCGTGGAGTTCGCGACCGGTCTCGCGCACCACCTCAAGGGCGAGTACTCGGAGCAGGTCTCCACCGGCGTCGACGTCTACTCGACCAAGCAGCCGCTGGGCGTTGTCGGGATCATCTCCCCCTTCAACTTCCCGGCGATGGTGCCGATGTGGTTCTTCCCCATCGCCATCGCCGCCGGCAACACCGTCGTGGTGAAGCCCTCCGAGAAGGACCCGTCCCCGGCGATCTGGCTCGGCGCCCTCTGGAAGGAGGCCGGCCTCCCCGACGGCGTCTACACGGTGCTCAACGGCGACAAGCAGGCCGTCGACGGGCTGCTCGAGCACCCCGACGTCCGCTCGATCTCGTTCGTCGGCTCGACCCCGATCGCGCAGTACGTCTACGAGACGGGCACGAAGCACGGCAAGCGCGTCCAGGCCCTCGGTGGGGCGAAGAACCACATGCTGGTGCTCCCCGACGCGGACCTCGACCTCGTCGCCGATTCCGCCATCAACGCCGGCTTCGGCTCGGCGGGCGAGCGGTGCATGGCGATCTCGGTCGTCGTCGCGGTCGAGCCCGTCGCCGACGAGCTCATCACCAGGATCCAGGACAGGGCCGCGACCCTGCGCACCGGCGACGGACGTCGTGGCTGCGACATGGGCCCGCTGATCACCGAGGCGCACCGCGACAAGGTCGCCTCCTACATCGCGATCGCGGAGGAGGACGGCGCGGAGGTCGTCATCGACGGCCGCGGCATCGAGGTGGACGGCGACGCGAACGGGTTCTGGCTCGGCCCGACCCTGCTCGACAAGGTCCCCACGACCTCCCGCGCGTACACGGAGGAGATCTTCGGACCGGTGCTCTCCATCGTCCGCGTCGCCTCCTACGAGGAGGGCGTCGCACTGATCAACAACGGCGCGTTCGGCAACGGCACGGCCATCTTCACCAACGACGGAGGAGCGGCCCGTCGCTTCCAGAACGAGGTCGAGGTCGGCATGATCGGCATCAACGTCCCCATCCCCGTCCCCGTCGCCACGTTCTCCTTCGGCGGCTGGAAGGCGTCCCTCTTCGGCGACACCAAGGCCCACGGAGCAGAAGGCGTCCGCTTCTTCACCCAGCAGAAGGCCATCACCAGCCGCTGGCTCGACCCCTCCCACGGCGGCATCAACCTCGGGTTCCCGCAGCATTCCTAGGCTCTCTCCTCCTTCGTCGTCGATCGCCCGCAGTCGGCCTGGGAGGGTGGTCGCGTCTCGCAGAGCGTCCTGCGTTCCGCGCACGTCGATCCGCTGAGACGCGGATCGCCGGTTGCGCTCCGCGGCGCTCGTGAGGCTCTCTCCTCCTGGCGTCGTCGATCG
>NZ_PSVX01000060.1:0-22277 GCF_002932695.1 Rathayibacter sp. AY1D2
ACGACTCCGCCGACCCGCGCCTGGTCGCCGCCGACCTGGTCAGCCAGGCCGAGCACGACGAGGCCGCCTCCGCGGTCCTGGTCACCGACAGCGCCGAGCTCGCCGCCGCCGTCGAGCGCGAGGTCGCCGTCCAGGCCGCCGCCACCCACCACGCGGAGCGCGTGGCCATCGCGCTCGACGGCCCGCAGTCCGCGCTCGTGATCGTCGACGACCTCGAGCTCGCCTGCGCGTTCAGCGACGCCTACGGCCCCGAGCACCTCGAGCTGCACACGGCCGACCCCGTCGCGACGGCCGAGCGGATCCACGACGCCGGCGCGATCTTCCTCGGCCCGACCACCCCGGTGAGCCTGGGCGACTACCTCGCCGGCTCCAACCACGTGCTCCCGACGCTGGGGCAGGCGCGCTTCTCCTCCGGGCTCGGCGCCTACACCTTCCTCCGGCCGCAGCAGCTGATCTCGTACGACCGCGGTGCGCTCGAGCGCGTCGCCCCGCACATCCGCGCTCTCAGCGACGCCGAGGCGCTGCCCGCCCACGGCGACGCCGTCGACGCCCGCTTCGCCTGAGACCGAGAGGCCCTCGATGTTCTGCCCCTTCTGCCGGCACCCCGACTCCCGAGTGATCGACTCGCGCACGAGCGACGACGGCCTCTCGATCCGCCGCCGCCGGCAGTGCCCGTCGTGCGGCCGGCGCTTCTCGACGACCGAGACCGCGAGCCTCGTCGTGATCAAGCGCAGCGGAGTCGTGGAGCCGTTCAGCCGCGAGAAGATCGTCAGCGGCGTCCGGAAGGCCTGCCAGGGCCGGCCCGTCACCGACACCGATCTGGCCGTGCTCGCGCAGCGGGTGGAGGAGAGCATCCGCTCCACGGGCGCGTCGCAGATCGACGCGAACGACATCGGCCTCGCCATCCTGCCGCCGCTGCGCGAGCTCGACGAGGTGGCCTACCTCCGCTTCGCGAGCGTCTACCAGGCGTTCGACTCGCTGGACGACTTCGAGTCTGCGATCACCCTGCTCCGCGCCGAGCGCACCTCCGTGCCCCACAGCGCCGACGAGATCTGAGGCCCGGGTGTACCCGCTCCTGTTCCGCACCGTCCTGCGCCGCCTCGACCCGGAGCGGGCGCACCACCTGAGCTTCCCGGTGATCCGGGCCCTCGGAGCCCTCGCTCCGGTCCTGCGCCGGACCACCGTCCCGCGCGGAACGCCCGCGGTCGAGACGCTCGGGCTCCGCTTCGAGACCCCGTTCGGCGTCGCGGCCGGCTTCGACAAGGACGCCACCGCGGTCCTGGGCTTCGGTGCGCTCGGCTTCGGACACGTCGAGGTCGGGACCCTGACCGCGCGGGCGCAGCCGGGCAACGACCGGCCGCGCCTCTTCCGGCTGATCGCGGACCGCGCCGTCGTCAACCGGATGGGCTTCAACAACCACGGGGCCGAGGCCGCGGCGCTGCGGCTGATCCGGCTGCGCAGCGCGCGCCGCCGCCCCGTGATCGGCGTCAACATCGGCAAGAGCCGGGTGGTCGAGGTGGACGACGCGATCGAGGACTACCTGATCAGCACGCGCCTTCTCGCGCCGCTCGCCGACTACCTCGTCGTGAACGTCAGCTCGCCGAACACCCCCGGGCTCCGCGGCCTGCAGGAGATCGACCGCCTCGAGCCGCTCCTCGCGGCCGTCAAGGACGCCGCCGACACGACGCCCCTGCTGGTCAAGATCGCCCCCGACCTCTCCGACGACGAGGTCGGCCGGGTCGCCGAGCTCGCCGTCCGCCTGGGTCTGGACGGGATCATCGCGACCAACACGACGCTCTCCCGGGAGGGCCTCTCGACCGATCGTGCCGTGGTCGAGGCGGCCGGCGCCGGCGGCCTCTCCGGTGCCCCGCTGGCCGCGCGCTCGCTCGAGGTGCTCCGCGTGATCCGGGGCGTGGTCCCCGCGGCTTTCTGCGTGATCTCCGTCGGAGGAGTCGAGACGGCCGAGGACGTGCGCGAGCGCCTCGACGCGGGCGCCACCCTCGTCCAGGGCTACACCGCCTTCATCTACCGCGGGCCCCTGTGGGCTCGGGACATCAACCGGGGACTGGCCCGCGCCTCCTGACCCGCCGTGCACGACGAAGGGCCCCGGAGCCGCGCGAGGCGCGACCGCAGGGGCCCTTCGTGGTCCGCCGTCCGACTACTCGGGGAAGGCGCGGCGCTTGACCTGGGGCTTCGGCAGTCGCATGACGCGCAGCTGGAGGGCGCGCATCGCGGCGTACCAGCGGATGCCCTTCTCGACCTTGTCGGCGCCGTAGCGCTCGGCGAGCTTCCGGCGCATCCGCATGCCGAGGAGGATGCAGTCGATCACCGCGAGGAGGAAGAACACCCAGAGGATGACGAGCGTCGCGTACTGCAGCTCCGGCTGCGGGAAGAAGCTCAGCAGCAGGACGACGACCATCACCGGGATGAGGAACTCGCCGAGGCTGAAGCGTGCGTCGACCCAGTCGCGCACGAACTTGCGCTGAGGACCCTTGTCGCGCAGCGGCAGGTAGCGCTGGTCGCCGGCGGCCAGGCCGATGCGGGCCTGCTCGCGTGACACGGCGGCCTTCTCGCGGGCGTCGCGGGCGGCCTGCTTGCGGTCGGTGACGACCAGCGGACGCTTGCGGGCCAGCTCCTGCTCGCGCCGGGTCGGCGTCGGCCGGCCCTTCCCGGGGCCGGGGGAGCCGGCGTCGTCGGGCGTGTCGGTTGCGATCGGGTGCTTGGCCACGGGGAACGTCCTTGGAATCGAGGGTCTCTTAAGATTACCTCCATGGCTCACGACGCTCCGACTCCGCCCGCACTCTCCTCCGACGAGGAGGCCGTCCTCGCCGCCGTCCGCGACGATCTGCCGCGCTCGCTCGCCCAGCTCGGGCAGCTCGTGCGGATCCCGTCCGTCTCGTGGGACGGCTTCGACGCGACCCGCGTGGCCGCCAGCGCCGAGGCCATCGCCGAGCTCGCGCGCGAGACGGGCGTCTTCGATGACGTCGCGATCCACAGCGCCACGATCGACGGCACCGACGTGCTCGGCCAGCCTGCCGTCCTGGCCACCCGCGCCGCCCGCAACGGAGCGCCGACCGTCCTCCTCTACGCCCACCACGACGTGCAGCCGCAGGGCGCCGAGTCGGCGTGGGAGACGCCTCCGTTCGAGCCGACCGTGCGCGGCGACCGCCTGTACGGGCGCGGTGCCGCCGACGACAAGGCGGGAGTCGTGTCCCACCTCGCCGCGGTGCGCGCACTCCGCGAGGTCGCGGGCGAGGACCACGACCTCGGGCTCGTCCTCTTCATCGAGGGGGAGGAGGAGTTCGGGTCGCGCTCGTTCCCCACCTTCCTCCGCGAGCACCACGACGCCCTCCGCGCGGATGCGATCATCGTCGCCGACAGCGACAACTGGGACGTCGACACCCCCTCGCTGACGGTGGGCCTGCGCGGCAACGTCACCTTCACCCTCACCGTCAGCACTCTCGCGCACGCCTCGCACTCGGGCATGCTCGGCGGAGCGGTCCCGGACGCGATGCTCGCGGCGGTCCGACTGCTCGCGACGCTCTGGAACGAGGACGGCTCGGTCGCCGTCGCCGGCCTCACCGAGCACGACGGAGCGGTGCCCGAGACGACCGAGGAGGACCTCCGCCGCGACTCCGGGCTGCTCGACGGGGTCTCGCCGATCGGCACCGGCGCGATCCTCTCGCGCCTGTGGTCGAAGCCGGCCGTCACGGTCACCGGGATCGACGCGCCCAGCGTCGTCGACGCCTCCAACACCCTCGTCCCGTCCGTGCGCGTGAAGATCAGCGCCCGCATCGCCCCCGGCCAGGACGCGGAGGAGGCCTTCGCCGCGATCGAGAGCCACCTGCGGGCGAACTCCCCGTTCGGCGCACACCTCGCGGTCGAGGACGTCGACACCGGCAGCCCCTTCCTGGTCGACGCGAGCGGCTGGGCCGTGGACCTGGTGAAGGGCGCGATGGCCGACGCGTGGGGACGCGAGCCCCTCGAGACCGGGATCGGCGGGAGCATCCCGTTCATCGCCGACCTCGTGCGCGAGTTCCCCGAGGCTCAGATCCTCGTCACCGGTGTGGAGGACCCCGACTCGCGCGCGCACAGCCCCAACGAGTCGCTGCACCTGGGCGTCTTCAAGCGCGCCGCGCAGACCGAGGCGCTGTTCCTGCTCCGCGCCGCCGCTCACCGCGACTGACCACCGGTCGTGGAATACCCGGCTGACCACCCGGGTTGCAGCCGTAGAATCCCGGAAGGCACGACGACCGTTCCGCCCGTCCCCTGAGGAGTGACATGTCAGACACACTGACCGACCAGACGGCGACCCCCCTCGCCACCCCGCCCAGCGCGGCCCACGGCGTCTCGATGACCCCGACCGCCGCCGCCAAGGTCAAGAGCCTGCTCGAGCAGGAGGGCCGCGACGACCTGCGCCTGCGCGTCGCGGTGCAGCCCGGCGGCTGCTCCGGCCTCATCTACCAGCTCTACTTCGACGAGCGCACCCTCGACGGCGACGCCGCGGTGGAGTTCGAGGGCGTCGGCCTCGTCGTCGACAAGATGAGCGTCCCCTACCTCGACGGCGCCTCGATCGACTTCGAGGACACCATCCAGAAGCAGGGCTTCACCATCGACAACCCCAACGCGGGCGGCAGCTGCGCCTGCGGCGACAGCTTCCACTGACGCCGCGCGGCCCCGGGCCGCAGCGCCTCCGAACGGCGTCCGACAGTCCACCCCGGTGGCCCGTCGGGCGCCGTTCGTCATGACTGCACCACTCGGCCGGGACGTCAAGAGCGGGTCGTCGTGCACCGGGCCGCCGGAGCGGAAGGGTAGGCTGGAGCCGGTCTAATACAGTTTCGTGTGAACTGGTCCCCAGTCTTCCGAAAGGTCACCGGTGCGCTTCAATCGCCGAATCCGCAGATGGGTCGCTGCCCCCGTCGCAGGAGCCCTCGCCCTCGTCCTCGCGGGCTGCACGCAAGAGCAGCTCCAGGGCTGGCTCCCCACCGAACCCGGCACGACGAACCACGTCGACCGCGTCATCGGACTCTGGGTCACCTCCTGGATCGTCCTGCTCGCCGTCGGCGTCGTCACGTGGGGTCTCACCATCTGGGCGGTGGTCGTCTACCGCCGTCGCAAGGGGCAGACCGGCCTGCCGGTCCAGCTGCGCTACAACATGCCGATCGAGATCTTCTACACGATCGTGCCGCTGATCCTCGTGATCGGCTTCTTCGCCTTCACCGCGCGCGACCAGGCCGCTATCGAGCAGCCCTACGACGACCCGGACGAGACCATCCAGGTGTACGGCAAGCAGTGGGCGTGGGACTTCAACTACGTCGACGAGGACGTCTACTCCGCCGGTATCCAGGGCCAGTACCAGGAGGGCGGAGACGCCGCCGGCTCGCTCGTCGAGTCCGAGATCCCCACGCTCTACCTGCCCGTCGGACAGAAGATCAAGATCCAGCTCGACGCGCGCGACGTGATCCACTCCTTCTGGGTCGTCGACTTCCTCTACAAGAAGGACATGATCCCCGGCAAGACGAACTACATGTACGTCACGCCTCTCAAGGAGGGGACTTACGCGGGCAAGTGCGCCGAGCTCTGCGGCGAGTACCACTCCGCGATGCTCTTCAACGTCAAGGTCGTCTCGCAGGGCGAGTACGACGACTACATCCAGTCGCTGCGCGACGCGGGCCAGACCGGTCAGCTCGGCGCCGAGTACAACCGCAATTCGAACCTTCCCGGAACCGGCGCGCCGGCCCGCGAGAACGAGGAGTAAGGGAGCATGAGCACCGCTACGGCACCCCGCCCGACGCGCACCGCCGGCACTCCGCCGGTCCAGCGCAAGGCGAACGTCCTCGTCCGCTGGATGACGTCGACCGACCACAAGGTCATCGGGTACATGTACCTGATCACGTCGTTCATCTACTTCTGCATCGCCGGCGTGATGGCACTCGTCATCCGCGCCCAGCTGTTCGAGCCCGGCCTGAACGTGGTCGAGACGCGCGAGCAGTACAACCAGCTGTTCACGATGCACGGCACGATCATGCTGCTGATGTTCGCGACGCCGCTCTTCGCCGGGTTCGCCAACGTCCTGATGCCGCTGCAGATCGGCGCCCCCGACGTCGCGTTCCCCCGCCTCAACGCCTTCGCGTACTGGCTCTACAGCTTCGGCTCGCTCATCGCGGTCGCCGGATTCGTCACCCCGCAGGGTGCGGCGTCGTTCGGCTGGTTCGCGTACGCGCCACTGTCGAGCACGACGTTCTCGCCAGGGCTCGGCGGCAATCTCTGGGTCTTCGGCCTCGCGCTCTCGGGCTTCGGCACGATCCTCGGCGCGGTGAACTTCATCACGACGATCATCACGATGCGCGCCCCCGGCATGACGATGTTCCGGATGCCGATCTTCACCTGGAACATCCTGGTGACGTCGATCCTCGTGCTGCTCGCGTTCCCGGTGCTCGCCGCCGCGATGTTCGCCCTCGGCGCCGACCGGGTGTTCGACGCCCACATCTACGATGCGGCCAACGGCGGTGTCCTGCTCTGGCAGCACCTGTTCTGGTTCTTCGGCCACCCCGAGGTGTACATCATCGCGCTGCCGTTCTTCGGCATCGTGTCCGAGGTCTTCCCGGTCTTCAGCCGCAAGCCGATCTTCGGCTACAAGACGCTGATCTACGCGACCATCGCGATCGCCGCCCTCTCCGTGACGGTGTGGGCGCACCACATGTACGTCACCGGATCGGTCCTGCTGCCGTTCTTCTCGCTGATGACCATGCTCATCGCGGTTCCGACCGGCGTGAAGATCTTCAACTGGGTCGGCACCATGTGGCGCGGATCGGTGACCTTCGAGACCCCGATGATCTGGGCGATCGGCTTCCTGATCACCTTCACCTTCGGTGGACTCACCGGCGTGATCCTCGCGTCGCCCCCGCTCGACTTCCACGTCTCGGACTCGTACTTCGTGGTGGCGCACTTCCACTACGTCGTGTTCGGAACCGTCGTCTTCGCGATGTTCTCGGGCTTCTACTTCTGGTGGCCCAAGTGGACCGGCAAGATGCTGAACGAGACGCTGGGCAAGTGGCACTTCTGGCTGCTGTTCATCGGCTTCCACACCACCTTCCTCATCCAGCACTGGCTGGGCGTCGTCGGCATGCCGCGCCGCTACGCCAGCTACCTGCCCGAGGACGGCTTCACCTGGATGAACCAGGTGTCGACGGTCGGAGCGATGATCCTCGCGGTGTCGCTGATCCCGTTCTTCCTGAACGTGTACATCACCGCCCGCAAGGCGCCCAAGGTGACGGTGAACGACCCGTGGGGCTTCTCCCGGTCGCTCGAGTGGGCCACCTCGTGCCCGCCGCCCCGCCACAACTTCACCTCGATCCCGCGCATCCGCAGCGAGGCCCCGGCGTTCGACCTCAACCACCCCGAGGCCGGCATCCCCGTCGGAATCGGTCCGGCGAAGGACGCTCCGGACGCCCCCACGTACGACAAGTCCGAAGGCACGGTGAAGTAGGGCCATGCGCGCCAACGTCAATCTCTTCTGGCTCCTCGCGGGCTTCTTCCTCCTCGCCGACATCACGTACATCGTGTGGTCGCTGCTCGACACGGGCCAGGTGGAGTGGGTCGGCACCGTCGGCATCGGCCTCTCGGCCGTGCTGGGCGCGTTCATCGCGTTCTACGTCGGCCGCGTCCACAAGGCGCAGGGTGCTGAGCTCCCCGAGGACCGCCTCGATGCGGACATCGACGACGGAGACCCCGAGCTGGGCTTCTTCAGCCCGTGGAGCTGGTGGCCGCTGATCCTGGGCGGTTCCGCGGCTCTCGGATTCCTCGGCCTTGCCGTGGGGTTCTGGATCACCTACATCGCCGTCGGGCTCTTCCTGGTCGCCATCGCTGGCTGGGTGTACGAGTACTACCGCGGATACTTCGCCCGCTAGGGCGCATCGCACGGCCGAGGGCCGGGTGCACGAGGGCTTCGGCTCTGTGCACCCGGCCCTTCCGCTTATCCAGGAGGAAGCGACGCGCGGTCGGGGCCCGGTCGGCTCGGCCATTCGGCTTCGTGCAGGGGCGGCACTCGCCGATCGGTGGCGGATCGGGCCTCCCGGTGAGAGCCGGGACCTCCCGGTGAGGGCCGGGACCGCTCAGTGAGGGATGACGAGGTGAGCTGGATCTCTCGCGGTGTCATGCTGGCGGGACACCGAGGCGTCCTGCGCGGAGGAACTCGTCGGGGCACATCCCGACGGCCCGCGACGTGGAAGCTCGCAGGGGAGTGCAGCGGGCGGCGCCGAGCAGGAGCGTCGGCCCGCGTCATCACCCCTACGGGTCTGCGCTGCGACGGCTCCTGCTCCGGTCGCGGGTGAGCGGGCTACGCCTGTGGCGGCTCTCCTGTGCGCCTGTCGGCGTGCCGACGGCGGTGGCGCGCTACGGATCGCGGATACTGCTGCGCCTGCGGCTGTACTGGGGCTGCTGCGCCTGTTCTGGCGCCTGCGCCGCCCTGCGGGCCTCTTGCACACCGTTCTGAACCCAGTGGAGCCTGCACCCCGACGGAACCGCGCGCGCCCCTGCAGCTCGTGGAGCTCCTCGGTACTTGCTAACGGGTTGTGTGCCGGTCGGCGCGACGACAGGGAGCCTGAGACGCCGCTGCAGCGACGGTCGTCGATGTCCGGAGGTCGCCTCCTCGGTCGCACCGGCGAGCGTCGCCGTCGCCGATCACAGAGGGTTCGACCGTGAGTGGGGGGAGGGCAGTCCTGATAGGCCTGCTGGGGACGGGTGCCCTCGAACCGATGCCGAGTGTCTCGACGTGGACGGGGACGGGGACTTCACCGGACGACGACGCCGCGACAACGGAGACAGGCTGAATCACTCGGTGATCCGAGGGAGGCGGACGTCTCCAGCTCGGCGGTCAGATGGCATCTCGTGATCCGCGGAGCGGGGGCCTCGCCGTCCGGAGGATCGCCTCACGTTCCTGCCGGCTTGTCGCCGTCGAGGCGCTGTGATCCGGTCTCACCGGCTCTCGGTCCACCGCCGACCTCCAACCGCGCCGGAGGACAGGCGCCGCCCCGCTGCGGGAACGACGAAGGGCCCGGACGAATGAACGTCCGGGCCCTTCGGGGGAGGATCAGTGCTCGCTGTGCGAGCTCTCGAGCTCCTTCTGGGTGACGGGGGTGATCCGGTCCTCGAAGAACCAGCGGGAGAGGCCGGCGCGGACGCGCTGCGGGGCGGTGATGCGGCCACGCGAGTCCGGACGGATCATCAGGGGCTCGTACTCGTCCTGACCGACGAGCTTCCAGCGCTCGTACTCATCGAGCTGCTGGTGCACCTCGATGAACTCGCCGCCGGGGAGGCGGACGATGCGGCCGGACTCGAAGCCGTGCAGCGCGATTTCGCGGTCCTTCTTCTGCAGCGCCAGGCAGATGCGCTTGGTGATGAAGTACGCGATGAACGGACCCGCGATGAGCAGGAACTGCAGGCTGTGGATCACGCCCTCCATCGTGAGGTGGAAGTGCGTCGCGATGAGGTCGGACGAGGCGGCGGCCCAGAGGACGGCGTAGAAGCTGACTCCGGCGGCGCCGATCGCGGTGCGGGTCGCGGCGTTGCGCGGACGGTCGAGCAGGTGGTGCTCGCGCTTGTCACCGGTGATCCACGCCTCGAGGAACGGGTAGAGCATGACCACGGCGATGAACAGTCCGAGACCGACGAGCGGGATCAGGATGTTGAACGACAGGGTTCCGATGCCCGGGATGGCCCACTCGAGTCCCGGCGGGACGAGGCGCAGGGCGCCGTCGGCGAACCCGATGTACCAGTCGGGCTGGGTTCCCGCGGAGACGGGCGAGGGGTCGTACGGGCCATAATTCCAGATCGGGTTGATCGTGAACAGCGAGGCGATGAGGACGACGACGCCGAAGACGATGAAGAAGAATCCACCGGCCTTCGCGGCGTAGACCGGCAGCACCGGGTAGCCGACGACGTTCTGCTCGGTCTTGCCCGCACCGGGGAACTGGGTGTGCTTGTGGACGACCACGAACACGAGGTGCAGGGCGATGAACGCGAGCACCAGCGCCGGCAGCAGCAGGATGTGCAGCGTGTAGAGGCGGCCGACGATGTCGGTGCCCGGGAACTCGCCGCCGAAGAGCAGGAACGAGATCCAGGTGCCGACGATCGGGATGCCCTTGACCATGCCGTCGATGATGCGGAGGCCGTTGCCCGAGAGCAGGTCGTCGGGGAGCGAGTAGCCGGTGAAGCCCTCGGCCATCGCGAGGATGAAGAGGACGAAGCCGATGACCCAGTTGAGCTCGCGGGGCTTGCGGAACGCACCGGTGAAGAAGATGCGCAGCATGTGCAGGCCGATCGAGGCCACGAACAGCAGTGCCGCCCAGTGGTGGATCTGCCGCATCAGCAGGCCGCCGCGGATGTCGAAGGAGATGTCGAGCGAGGACGACATCGCCGCCGACATCTCGATGCCCTTGAGGGGCAGGTAGCTGCCCTCGTAGTGCGTCTCGACCATCGAGGCCTGGAAGAAGAAGGTGAGGAAGGTGCCCGACAGCAGGATGATGACGAAGCTGTAGAGCGCGACCTCGCCGAGGAGGAAAGACCAGTGGTCGGGGAAGATCTTGCGACCGAACTCCTTGACGACCGCGGAGATGCTCGTGCGCTCGTCGATGTAGTTCGACGCCGCTCCGACGTACCCCTTCTGGAACTTGCCGGATCCGAGGATGACGCCGTCCTCGGGCTCCGCGGGGGAGCTGGAGGGGCGTGAGGGGGTGGTGGTGGACATGTGAGTCATCGCTCCCAGAAGGACGGTCCGACGGGCTCCGTGAAGTCGCTTCTGGCGACCAGGTAACCCTCGGCGTCGACGGTGATGGGGAGCTGCGGAAGCGGACGCTTCGCCGGGCCGAAGATGACGGCGGCCTCGCGCGTGATGTCGAATTGCGACTGGTGGCACGGGCACAGCAGGTGGTGGGTCTGCTGCTCGTACAGCGCCACAGGGCAGCCGACGTGCGTGCAGATCTTGGAGTAGGCGACGATTCCGTCGTAGTTCCAGGTCTCGCGACCCTCACTGACGATGAGGTCCTCCGGCTTCAGGCGCATCAGGAGGACGGCGGCCTTGGCCTTCTCCTCCAGCTTGCCCTCGGCGTCGTTGAGGCCCTCGGGGATGACGTGGAAGGCGGATCCGAGGGTGACGTCCGATGCGAGGATCGGCGCTCCCGACGGGTCCAGGGTGAGCCTCGTGCCCTCTTCCCACAGGGTGGTCTTGAGGAGGGCGACGGGGTTCTGGTCCTGCGGGCCGAGGCCCCGGAACAGGATCACGGCGGGCAGGGGGAACACGACGAGGGAGGCGATCAGGCTGTTCCGGACGAGGGAGCGGCGGCCGAAGCCGGACTCCTTGTCGGACTGGTCGAAGATCTCGAGCGCACGGGCGCGGGTGGGCTCCGCGCTGCGGACGGGGTGGCGGATGTCGATGCCCTCGTGGTCCGACATCAGCTGCTTGCCCCAGTGGACGGCGGCGATGCCGATGCCCAGGAGCGCGAGGGACATGCCCAGGCCGATGAACAGCGTGTTCAGCCGGACCGACGCGACGTCCTCGGTGATCGGGAACGCCATGTAGGCGGCGACCGCGAAGATCGAGCCCGCGAAGGAGAGGTAGAAGAGCGTGTACACCGTGCGCTCGGCACGCTTCTCGACCTTGGGGTCGAGGTCGGTCATCCGGGGGCGGTGCGGCGGGAGGCCCGGGTCCTGAACGCGGTCCCGCGTCACGACCGCGGTGCCGGCCGGAGCCGTTCCGTGCCCGGTGGCCGACGAGGTGGCGAGGTCCGTGCCACCCTCATCGTGCTCTGCCATGGTTCTCCTTTTCACGCCGTGTCGGCACCAGTCGGTGCCGTGGGTCAGTCGCGCCCGTCAGGGCGCTGCAGTCGTCTAGTTGGATCGGGCGGTGATCCACACCGTCAGGGCCACGATCGCGCCGAGGCCGAAGATCCAGAGGAACAGGCCCTCCGCGACCGGCCCGAGGGAGCCGAGCGCGAATCCGCCCGGGGACGGGTTGGCCTCGATGTACTTGAGGTACGAGATGATGTCGCGCTTGTCCTCGGGCGAGATGTTCAGGTCGTTGAAGACCGGCATGTTCTGCGGGCCGGTGACCATCGCCTCGTAGATGTGCGCCTCGGTCACGCCGCCCAGCGGGGGAGCGAACTTGCCCTCGGTGAGCGCGCCGCCGGCTCCGGCGACGTTGTGGCACATGGCGCAGTTGATGCGGAACAGCTCGGCGCCGTTCGCCGCGTCGCCCTGTCCGTCGAGGACCTCGCCCTCGGGAATCGCGGGGCCGGGGGCCAGCGACGCGACGTAGGCGGCGAGCTCGCCGACCTGCTCGTCGGTGAACTGCACCGGCTTCTCGAGCGCCTGGGGGCCGTGCATCTGCATCGGCATGCGGCCGGTGCCGACCTGGAAGTCGACCGACGCCGCGCCCACTCCGATGAGGGAGGGAGCGTTGTCGGTGCCCGCGGCGTCGAGGCCGTGGCAGGTGGCGCAGTTCGCGGCGAAGAGCTTCGAGCCCTCGTCGATCGTCTGCTGGCTGGTGGACGACGTCTCCGCGGAGGCGGACGTCGCGACGCCGACCGCGGCGTAGGTCCCGCCGGTGAGCCCGAGGCCGATGGCGATCAGGGCCAGGGTGGCGAGCGGGTGGCGGCGACCCTTCTTGGCTCGGCTCTTCGTCTTCGGGGAGGCCATCGAGGCGTCCTTCCTGCGGGGGTCGGGAGTGGAGTGGGGCATCGGCGGGCGCGTCACTTGAGGAAGTAGATGACGGCGAACAGGCCGACCCAGACGACGTCGACGAAGTGCCAGTAGTACGAGACGACGATGGCGCTCGTCGCCTCCTTGTGGCCGAAGTTCTTGACCGCGAAGCCGCGGCCGATGACGAGGAGGAACGCGATGAGGCCGCCGGTGACGTGCAGGGCGTGGAAGCCGGTCGTCAGGTAGAAGGCGGAGCCGTAGGCGTTGCTGGAGAGCGTGACGCCCTCGGAGACGAGGGTCGCGTACTCGAGCACCTGGCCGGAGACGAAGACCGCGCCCAGGGCGTAGGTGAGGAAGAACCACTCGACCATGCCCCACTTGAACGGGCTGAGGCCCGTCGCACGCGGCTGCAGCCGCTCGGCGGCGAACACGCCGAACTGGCAGCTGAACGACGAGGCCACGAGGATCACCGTGTTCACGCCCGCGTAAGGGACGTTGAGGATCTGGGTCTCGGCGCCCCAGAGCTCGGGGGAGGTGCTGCGCAGGGTGAAGTAGATCGCGAAGAGGCCGGCGAAGAACATGACCTCGCTGCCCAGCCAGACGATCGTTCCGACCGCGACCGGGTTGGGTCGGTTCACTACGGGCGCGGTGGCCGTGGGGGAGAGAGAGGTGCTCGTCACACAGACCATTATGGCCGATGGCAGGGGAGGGAAGTCGCACTAGCCGGGAGGCGATCCTCGTCGCATAATCTGGGAGCCATGTCGGAAACCCTGTCCTGGCCGCACGTTCTCAGCGCACTCCTCGAGTCCTCCGATCTGAGCGTCTCCGAGGCGACGTGGGCCATGGAGCAGGTGATGGAGGGCGCGGCGACTCCGGCGCAGCTCGCCGGACTGCTGGTGGCCCTCCGGGCGAAGGGCGAGACCGTCGACGAGATCGTCGGCTTCCGCGACGCGATCCTCGACCACGCGGTGCCGCTGGACGTGGACCCGATGGCCCTCGACATCGTCGGGACCGGCGGGGACCGCTTCGGGACCGTCAACATCTCCTCCACCGCGTCGATCATCGCGGCCGCGGCCGGCACGCCCGTCGTGAAGCACGGGAACAAGGCCGCGTCCTCCTCCTCCGGCTCCTCCGACGTGCTCGCGGCACTCGGGGTCGACCTCTCCCTCTCTCCCGAGCGGGTGGCCGAGGTGTTCCGGCGGACGGGGATCGCCTTCGTCTTCGCGTCCCTCTTCCACCCCGGCTTCCGGCACGCCGGTCCGGTGCGCGCCGAGCTGGGCGTGCCGACGGTGTTCAACTTCCTCGGCCCGCTCTGCAATCCGGCGCGTCCCGAGGCCTCGGCGGTCGGAGTGGCGCACCTCGACCGGGTGCCGCTGGTCGTCGGCGTGTTCCGGACGCGCGGGGCGACGGCTCTGGTGTTCCGCGGGGACGACGGCCTCGACGAGCTCACCACCACGGGTCACAGCCACATCTGGGAGGTGTCGCGCGGCTCCGTGGTCGAGCACGACCTCGACCCGCGCGACCTGGGCCTGCCCCGCGCGCGGATCGACGAGCTGCGCGGCCGCGACGCCGCCTACAACGCGAGCGTGGTGCGCTCGGTGCTCGCGGGAGACGGCGGCCCCGTCCGCGACATCGTCCTTCTGAACGCGGCCGCGGGCCTCGCGGCGTTCGACCTGGCGCGCGACCCGGACCTGGTGCGCACGCCCGTCCTGGAGCGCCTGCGGACGTCGATGGACCGCGCGGCGGAGGCCGTCGACTCCGGGGCCGCCACGGCCAAGCTCGAGGAGTGGGTCCGCGAGACGCAGCGCGCCGTCGTCCCGCTGCCGTAGGCGCGAGCGCAGGGCGTAACGTGGGGCTGCTGTCCGCGACGGTGCGGGCGGCGATCCACCACGCGCCGGATCGCCCGCAGGTCACGGGACGCCCGAGTGGTGGCCCGATCCTGGAGGAGACCTCGATGAAGAAGCTCATCAACGACCCGAAGAACGTCGTCACGGAGTCGGTGGCCGGCTTCGGCCTGGCGCACGCCGACCTGGTCCGGGTGGTGTCGGATCCCCTGTTCGTGGTGCGGGCCGACGCGCCCCGCTCGGGCAAGGTGGGCATCGTCAGCGGAGGCGGCAGCGGGCACGAGCCGCTGCACGCGGGCTTCGTCGGATTCGGGATGCTGGACGCCGCCGTCCCGGGTCCCGTCTTCACCTCGCCCACGCCCGACCCGATCGTCGCGGCCACGCAGGCCGTCGACGGCGGTGCGGGTGTGCTGCACATCGTGAAGAACTACACGGGCGACGTCCTGAACTTCGAGACCGCGGCCGACCTCGCCGGCGCCGAGGGGATCGAGGTGCGCAGCGTGATCGTCGACGACGACGTCGCGGTGAAGGACTCGCTCTACACCGCGGGCCGCCGCGGCGTGGCCGGCACCGTGCTGGTCGAGCGGATCGCGGGCGCCGCGGCCGAGCGGGGCGACTCCCTCGACGAGGTCGCGACGATCGCCGAGACGGTGATCGCGAACGTGCGCTCGATGGGCGTCGCCCTCACGCCGTGCATCGTCCCGCACGCGGGCGAGCCGAGCTTCGAGCTGGGCGAGGACGAGATCGAGATCGGCATCGGCATCCACGGCGAGCCCGGCCGGGAGAAGATCGCGCTGGAGCCGGCCGACCGCATCGTCGACCGGATCCTCGGCCCGATCCTGGAGGACCTGCCGTTCTCCTCCGGGGACGAGGTGCTGCTCCTGGTGAACGGCATGGGCGGCACGCCGCAGATCGAGCTGTACCTCGCCTACCGCCGCGCAGCCGAGGCGCTGGCCGAGAAGGGGATCACCGTCGCACGCAGCCTCGTCGGCAACTACACGACGTCGCTCGAGATGCAGGGCTTCTCGCTCACCGTCCTCAAGCTCGACGACGCCCTGACCGAGCTGTGGGACTCCCCGGTGCAGACCGCGGCGCTGCGGTGGGGACGCTGAGCGCCCGCGCGCACACCATGACCGGAACGACAGCCGCAGGAGCGGCCCACGAGGAGGAGACGACCATGCAGGACGCACAGGGAGCCGGGCTCGACGCGGCGTGGGCGACGGCGTGGATCCGCCGCGCCGCCGAGTCGATCGCGGAGCACCGGGTCGAGCTGATCACGCTCGACCGGGCGATCGGCGACGGGGACCACGGCGAGAACATGGACCGCGGCTTCCAGGCCGTGGTCGCGAAGCTGGACGGGGCGCCGGAGCAGGGGCTCCCGGCGGACGTGCTCAAGCTGGTCGCGACGACGCTCATCTCCACCGTCGGCGGCGCCTCGGGCCCGCTGTTCGGCACGGCGTTCCTGAAGGCCTCCGCCGCGGTCGCGGGCAGGGACGCGCTCGAGGGCGCGGACGTCGCAGCGCTCCTGGCCGCGGCGAGGGACGGCATCGTGCTCCGCGGCAAGGCCGAGGTGGGCGACAAGACGATGGTGGACGCGTGGACGCCGGCGGTCGACGCGGCCGCGGCCGCCGCCGAGGAGGGAGCGGCTCCGGCCGACGTCCTCGCCGCGGCGGCGGAGGCGGCGCAGAGGGGAGCGGAGTCGACGGACCCGCTGGTCGCCCGCAAGGGACGCGCCAGCTACCTCGGCGAGCGCGCCATCGGGCACCGTGATCCCGGCAGCGTGTCGACCGTTCTCCTGCTCCGCGCAGCAGCCGAGGCGGCGGCGTGAGCGTCGGGCTGGTCCTGGTCTCGCACAGCGCGCAGCTGGCGGAGGGGCTGGTCGAGCTCGCGGAGCAGATGGCGGCCTCGGTCGCGCTGGTCGCCGCGGGCGGGACGGACGACGGCGGCATCGGCACCAGCTTCGACCGCATCACGGCGGCCCTGGCGGACGCGGACTCCGGCGAGGGGGTCGTCGTCCTCTGCGACCTCGGCTCGGCGATCATGACGGCGGAGACCGCGGTCGAGTTCCTCGACGACGACGCGCGCGCCCGGGTCCGGATCGCCGACGCCCCGCTGGTGGAGGGGGCGGTCGCGGCCGCCGTCGCCGCGGGCACGGGGGCGTCGCTGGACGAGGTGCTCGCCGCCGCGGAGTCGGCCCGGGGCGAGGCGCTCGCTGCTCCCGCCGAGGAGGCCTCGCCCGGTGACGAGCGCGTGCAGCGCCGCGTCCGCCTCGTCAACCCGAACGGCCTGCACGCCCGTCCCGCGGCCGACTTCGTGACGCTCGCCGCCACCTTCGACGCCCGGATCGACGCGAACGGCAAGGACGCCACGAGCCTGCTCGGCGTGATGTCGCTGGGGCTCGACCGCGGGGACGAGGTCGTCCTCTCGGCGTCGGGGCCGCAGGCCCAGGAGGCGGTCGGCCGGCTCGGCGATCTGGTCGAGTCGGGCTTCGGCGAGGTGTAGCGCGCCATCGACCGGTCCAGGGACCGCGGAGGCGCCTCCTCCTACGCTGAGCGCATGGCCCTCCGCGGAACCCGACCCCCGTCCGTCCTGCTCCGCCGACTCGTCACCGTCCCGCGCGTCGTGCGCCGGGCGGACGCTCGTGCGGCCCGGCGGCTGAACGCCGGTCGCCCGTCGCCCGTCGTCGACGGGGCGCTCGTGGGGCTCTCCCGGGCCGCGGACCACGGAGTCCTCTGGGCCGGCGTCGGCGTTCTGCTGCTCCTGGCGGGCCGTCCCCGCGAGGCTCTGCGGGGGACCGCCTCGCTCGCCGCGGCCAGCGCGCTCGCGAACCTGGTCGGCAAGCGCGTGTTCGGCGGCGACCGGCCGCTCCTCGTCGACGTCCAGGTCGGCCGGCGCCTGGCGACGGTGCCGACGTCGGCGTCCTTCCCCTCGGGGCACGCGGCGAGCGCCGCTGCCTTCGCCGCCGGGGTCGCGCTCGAGTCGCCCCGAGTGGGGGCGGCGGTCGCCCCGCTCGCCGCCGCCGTGGCCTTCTCCCGCCTGCACGTCGGCGTCCACTGGCTCTCGGACGTCCTCGGCGGCGCGGCGCTCGGCGCGGCGGTCGCGGTCGTCGGCCGAGCCGTCCTGCCGGCCGAGCCGCGCCACGTGCCCGTCTCGGAGCGCGCGACCCGGCCCCCCGTCGACCGCAGCCCGCTGGGGGACGGCGCCGCCCTCCTCGTGGTCCTCAACCCCGGCGCGGGCCGGGACTCGCACCGCCCGGATCCCGAGCCGCTGGTCCGGGCCCGGTTCCCGAAGGCGCGCGTGCACCGGCTGACCGAGGGAGAGGACCTCGCCGACGTGGTGCGCGAGGCGCGCTCGGGGGACTCTCCGCCCCGGGTGCTCGGGATCTACGGCGGGGACGGGACCATGTCGGTCGGTGCCGCTCTCGCCCGTGCCGAGGGGATGACGCTGCTCGTGCTGCCGGGCGGGACCATGAACCACTTCGCGAAGGCGCTGGGCCTGCTCACCGTCCAGGACGCGCTCGACGCGGCGACGATCGGCGAGCGCCGCGACGTCGACGTGGCCGAGGTCGTCGCGGACGGGGGAGACCCGGTCACGGTGCTCAACACGGTCTCGATCGGCGTCTACCCGGAGTTCGTCGCGGCCCGCGAGAAGCGCGAGAAGCGGATCGGGAAGCCGCTCGCCGCCGTGATCGCGGCCCTCTCGGTCGTGCGGCGCACCGATCCGTTCGAGCTCCGGCGCGACGGGCGCACGCAGCTCGTCTGGTCGTACTTCGTCGGGGTGAATCAGGAGCACCCGCGCACGGCCGCCCCGCTCGCCCGGCGTCGGCTCGACGACGGCCACCTCGACGTGCGCATCCTGCACTCAGGACGGACTCCGCGCACCCGGGGAGCGTTCTCGCTCCTGCTCGGCCGTACGGCGACCCCGGTGGTCGGCCGTGTGCCCGGCTGGCGGGCACCGGTGGTGGAGTCGTTCTCGACGCCGGAGATCACCGTCGGCGCGCGCCGGCCCGCGGGGGACGACCCCGAGTGGGCGCACGACGGCGAGACCGAGCGCTTCGACGGCTCCCGCGACGGATTCGACGAGGCCGTGGTGCGGATCGTGCCGCTGGGCCTGCGGGTCTACGCGACCGCGGACTAGGGGGCGGTGCCGGCCCGGTCCCCGCCGTCCGGATCCGCCAGCAGCTCGGCCAGCGCGTCGAGGGCGGCGACCTGCCCGGCCACCACCAGCGAGCGGGCCTCGTCGAGCGGGTGCCACCGGGCGTCCTCCAGCTCGGGGAAGCTGCGCAGCACGCCGGAGCCCCGCGGCCACTCCAGCTCGAAGGTGTTGCTCGCGACGAAGGCGGTGTCCGCGTGTCCGCGCCCGGCGAAGACCGTGACGGTCTTGGCCGCGCTCTGCCGGAACGCGCCGAGGAGGGTCAGCTCCCCTTCGGGCGGAGGAGCGCCGGTCTCCTCCTCGAACTCGCGGCGCGCGGCGTCCAGCGGCGTCTCGTCGCCCGTGTGCACGCCCTTCGGGATCGTCCACGCGCGGGGGCGCCGGGTCCAGAAGGGGCCGCCCATCCGCCCGAGGAACACCTCGGTGCCGGAGGGGCCCTCGCGGTGCAGCAGGATCCCCGCGCTCGTCACCGCGGCCATCGCGTCTCTCCGGTCATCCCGCCATCCTGCCCCGCGCCCGTGGAAGGATCGGCAGGACCCGCCCGCGACCGCACGGAGTGAACCATGCACGACCACGAGATCCTCCGACAGCTGCGCGACGCGCTCGGAGACGCGGTCCTGACCGAGGGCCCCGGGTTCGAGGCCGTGCACACCGACAAGTCGGGCTTCTCCGCACCGGGTCGCGCGCTCGCGCTCGTCGCTGCGCGCTCGGTCGAGGACGTGCAGGCGGCGCTGCGCATAGCGACGGAGCACCGGCTCCCGGTCGTGCCGCGCGGAGCGGGAACGGGCCTCGCTGCCGGGGGAGTGGCGAGCGGGGGAGCGCTCGTCCTCTCGACCGCCGCGATGGACCGCATCCTCGAGGTGTCTCTCGAGGACGAGCTGGCGGTGGTCGAGCCCGGGGTCATCAATCAGGCGCTGTCGGACGCTGTCGCTCCGCACGGCCTCGTGTTCTCGCCCGACCCCGCGAGCCGCGCGATCTCGAGCATCGGCGGCAACATCGCGACGAACGCCGGGGGGCTGCTGTGCGCCAAGTACGGCGTGACCCGGGAGGCGGTGCTCGGGTTGACGGTCGTCCTCCCCGACGGGCGACTGCTCCGCACCGGCCGCCGCAGCGTGAAGGGAGTCACAGGGTACGACCTCACCGCGCTCTTGACCGGCTCCGAGGGGACGCTGGGCGTCATCGTGGAGGCCACCGTGAAGCTCCGCCCGATCCCGACCGGGCGCGTGGTCACGGTCGGCGCGTACTTCCCGAGCGTCGTCGCCGCGGCCGCCGCCTCCGCCGCGATCACCGCCGCGCGGCTCCGTCCCGCGGTGATGGAGCTGATGGACGAGGCGGCGCTCGCCGCGATCTCGCGCTACACCGGAGCGATGCTGGACCGCGGTGCCGCCTACCTCCTCGTCCAGACGGACGGCGGAGGAGCGGCGGAGGAGTCGCAGCGCGTCCTCGAGATCGTGACCGCCTCCGGGGGCGCCGCCGAGGCGACCGAGGACCCGGCCGAGGGTGAGGCTCTGCTGGCCGTCCGCCGGGCCTTCCACCCGGCGCTCGAGGCGGAGGGCCGCGTGCTGATCGAGGACGTCTGCGTGCCCCGCTCCGCGCTGCCGGCGATGTTCGCGGCGATCCGCGGCATCGAGGAGCGGACGGGGCTCAGCATCCCCACCGTCGCCCACGCGGGGGACGGGAACCTCCACCCGAACTTCGTGCTGCCCGCGGGGGACGGACCCGTGGGGGAGGACGTCTGGGACGCCGCCGCGGAGCTCTTCCGCACGGCCCTGGCCCTCGGCGGCACGCTCACGGGCGAGCACGGCGTGGGACTGCTCAAGCAGCGCTGGCTGGCGGAGGAGCTGGGCGAGGACTCGCTGGCGCTCCAGCGCGGGATCAAGGCCGTGTTCGACCCGCTGGGGATCATGAACCCGGGGAAGGTCTTCTGAGGAGGGCGCCCCGGGCTACAGCAGCTCGGCCGTGATCATCGAGGCGGTGAGCACGATCGTCGCCGCGGACATGAGCCAGTAGAGGACCGTCTCGCGCCAGGACCCGGCGGAGCCCAGCACGGGCAGCGCGGCGTAGCCGCCGGTGGTCCAGACGTGGCGCAGCGGTGTCCGGCGCAGGCGCCGCGGCAGGCGCACGCGCAGCGGCCACAGCCAGTTGATCCCGCCGGTCGTGAGGGCGTCGCCGGCCACGTGCACGAGGTAGCCCAGCGTCGCGGCGACCCGGAGCCACGCCCAGGTGCCGTCGGCGAGCGCGACGAGCAGGACCGTGACGACCGTCGCCCCGGCCCAGGCGATGCGCCAGGAGGGGGCGGCCCGGACGGCCTTCGCGGCGAACGCGAGGGCGGGCAGCGTGAGCACGGCGGCCACGGCGACGGGGCCGACGACCGGCACCGGGAAGCGCAGCGCCGTGAGCACCGGCACCAGGTACCAGACGACGGCGACCGCGAGCAGCGAGTGCATCCCGTGCCGGTGCCCTCCGCTGATCCGGCCCGCGGTCGCCGTGAGCAGGGAGGCGCCCGGCGCCGAGCGGGAGACGGTCGCGCTCGCGTGGTCCGCGTCGGGCACCAGGGCCCAGCCTGCGGCGACTCCGAGGCCGACCAGTCGGAGGTCGAGCGGGAGACCCGCGAGGCCGAGGGGCCCGGCGACGGCGGGCACGGAGGCGGCGACGGCCCAGGCGAGCGCACCGGAGACGGCGTGCGAGCGGCCCATCATCGCGGGTCGGCTCCTTCGACTGGGCGCTGCGACGACGGAGGACGGCCGCGGCGGGACGAGAGAACCCCCGGCCGAGTGCATGAGCAAGGACCGGGGGTGAGGGTGGGCGATACCGGACTCGAACCGATGACCTCTTCCGTGTGAAGGAAGCGCGCTACCAACTGCGCCAATCGCCCAGGGGGACGTACTGGACGACCCGAGAGACGATCGTAGCGGATCCGCGGGGCCCGGATGCACCGCCGACGCCCGCCACGCCCGGGTGAACGGACGGCGACGAGCCGGTTTCGCGCGGAAAGACGCGGATCGGACTCCGAGCGGCGGGATCGGCGTCCGCTCGATTTGGATTCCGGCGCCGCTGTCGTATACATTCTTCTAGGTCGAGCCGGGCAGCGAAAGCGCCGGACAGGCAGCACGACACGCAAGACGGCAACACCAGTACGACCTACATGCGGATGTGGCGCAGCGGTAGCGCATCACCTTGCCAAGGTGAGGGTCGCGAGTTCGAATCTCGTCATCCGCTCGAACACCGGTCCTCGGACCGGCGTCATCGGGACGGCACCCTCGGGTGCCTCCCACCTGGTCGGCCCTCGGGCCGCCGACACCGAATCCCGTACACGGTGGATTGGCCGAGAGGCGAGGCAGCGGCCTGCAAAGCCGTATACACGGGTTCGAATCCCGTATCCACCTCGATCGTTCACCGAACGAGGCGCTCCGCACGGAGCAACGGGCGATTGGCGCAGCGGTAGCGCGCTTCCCTGACACGGAAGAGGTCACTGGTTCGATCCCAGTATCGCCCACCACGAGAACCCCCGGCCCCTGGCCGGGGGTTCTGTCGTTCCCGGCTCCGGCGCTACCCTCGCAGGATGCCCGCCCCGATCCCCGTCGA
>NZ_PSVX01000061.1:0-21941 GCF_002932695.1 Rathayibacter sp. AY1D2
GAGGGGTTCCTCGACCTGGACGTGCGCGTCACCTGCTCCTCCGGCACCTACATCCGCGCGCTCGCCCGCGACCTGGGCGCGTCCCTCGGAGTCGGCGGCCACCTGACCGCGCTGCGGCGCACCGCGGTCGGCCCCTTCTCCGTGGCCCAGGCCGGCGAGATCGACGAGCTCGACGTCCCCGCCGCGCTCCTGCCGCCGACGCTCGTGGCGGGCGAGCTGTTCCCCCTGCTGCGCCTCGACGCCCAGGAGGCGGGCGATCTCGCGAACGGCAAGCGCATCCCGGCCCCGGCGGCGGTGGCGGGCGCGAAGGGCCTCCTCGCCGCGGTCGGCCCGGGGGAGCGGCTGATCGGCCTCGCCGAGCGGCGCGGCACCCAGCTCAAGAGCGTCGTCAACTTCCCGACCGAGGACCTGCGGACGGCCGCCTCGTGATCGAGTGGTTCACGATCCTCCAGGTGGGGATCGCCGTCGCGGCCGGCCTGCTCTGCCTCGTGCTCGGGCTGCTCGCCCGCCGTCCCTCGGACGTCTCGGTCGGCGCGACGGCGATCGTCGAGCTGCTGCTGATCGTCCAGCTGGCGGTCGCGATCGTGTCGCCGCTGGTCGGCAACCGCCCGTCGGGGAGCCTGCCGGAGTACTACATCTACCTGATCTCGGCGCTGCTCCTGCCGCTCGCTGCCGGGTTCTGGGCGCTCATCGAGCGGAGCCGCTGGAGCACCGTGATCCTGGGCGTCGCCTGCCTCTCGATCGCGGTCATGGTCTACCGGATGCACCAGATCTGGTTCTTCCAGAGCGCCTGATCGGGCCCGCCACCGGGCCCGGCCCGGCGAGCGCCTAGCATGGACGTGCGATGTCGAAACCAGCCAGCGATGCGTCCGGACGGGCCGCTCACGACCCCTCAGTCCCCTCGGCCCCCGGGAGCGGAGAGCCGACCCGTTCCGCCCGCTCGCGCGGGATCGGCAGCCTCCTGGTCGTGGTCTACGGGATCCTCGCGCTCGCCGCGACGGGGCGCTCCGTCTTCCAGATCATCGACCGGTTCGACGAGGCGCCGCTGGCGTTCTCGCTCTCGGCGCTCTCGGCCGTCGTGTACATCGTCGCGACGATCGCCCTGATCGTCCCGGGCCGCGCTTGGCAGCGGGTCGCGTGGGTGACGATCACCTTCGAGCTGGTGGGCGTGCTCGTGGTCGGCGCGCTCAGCCTCCTCGCTCCGCAGCTCCTCGGGCTCGCGAGCGCCGACCCGTTCGGGCGCCAGTCGACGGTGTGGGCGGCCTTCGGCGCCGGCTACCTGCTCATCCCGCTCGTCCTGCCCGTGCTCGGTCTCTGGTGGCTCCGCGTGCAGGGGCGGCGCACGGCCCGGGCGGCCGCCTGATGCGCGTCGAGACCCGCCCCGGCGACCTGGCCGGGATCGGACCCTCCGCCGTCACGATCGGCAAGTTCGACGGCGTCCACTCCGGGCATCGGGCCGTCATCGGCCGGCTGCACGAGCGGGCCCGCGAGCAGGGGCTCGCCGCCGTCGTCGTCACCTTCGACCGCAATCCGCTCAGCGTGATCGCGCCGGAGAAGTGCCCGCCCGTCCTGGTCGGCAACGAGCAGAAGCTCGAGCTCCTCGCCGGGACCGGCGTGGACGCGACGCTGCTGCTCACCTTCGACGAGGCGTTCCGGGCGCTCTCGCCCGAGCAGTTCGTCGAGCAGGTGCTGGTGGAGGCGCTCGAGGCCCGCGTGGTCCTCGTCGGCTCCGACTTCCGCTTCGGCGCCCGGGGAGCGGGCGACGTCGACCTGCTGCGCGTGCTCGGCGGGCAGCACGGATTCGAGGTGGAGCTGATCGACGACGTGCGGCCCGAGGACGGGCGCCGCGTCTCCTCCACCTGGATCCGCGAGCTGCTGGCCGAGGGCGATGTGGAGCACGCGACGCGCCTGCTCGGGCACGAGCCCGTCGTCCGCGGCGTGGTCGTGCACGGAGCGAAGCGCGGCCGCGAGCTGGGCTTCCCGACCGCGAACCTCTCGCCGCAGTCGCAGGGCCTGATCCCGGCCGACGGCGTCTACGCGGGCCGGCTCACCACCGACGGCGTCACGCATCCCGCCGCGATCTCGGTCGGCAGCAACCCCACCTTCGTCGGGGTGCCGCCCAAGCAGGTCGAGGCGTACGTGCTCGATCAGACGCTCGACACCCTCGACCTCTACGACCGCGTGGTCGACGTGGCGTTCGTCGGCCGGATCCGCGGCCAGGTCGCCTACGAGGGCGTCGAGCCCCTCATCCGCCAGATGAACCACGACGTGGTGCAGGTCCGCGAGGTCCTCGGCATCGACTGAGCGGGATGCCGGCCGCCGCCTAGCAGGGGCCGCGGGCCCGCACCAGCGGGAGAGGTCCCGGGGCCATCGGCGTACCGTGGCCGCATGAGCGAAACCCCCTCCGACTCGGCGCGCCCCCTCGCGCTCGTCACCGGCGCGACCGGCTACATCGGCGGCCGGCTGACGCCGCGCCTCCTCGAGGCGGGCTTCCGGGTGCGCGTCCTGGTGCGCGACCCGCGCAAGCTGGTCGACGTGCCGTGGGCGGAGGAGGTCGAGGTCGCCCAGGGCGATCTCGGCGATCCGGAGTCGCTGGAGGCCGCGGTCGAGGGCGTCGACGTCCTCTACTACCTCGTCCACTCGATGGGCTCGGGCAACGACCACGCCCACTTCGAGGAGGTCGAGAGCCGCGCCGCGCAGAACGTCGCCACGGCCGCGAGGTCGGCCGGCGTCGGCCGCATCGTCTACCTCGGCGGCCTGCACCCCGAGGGCCAGGAGCTCTCGAAGCACCTCCGCTCGCGCGCTGAGGTGGGCCGGATCCTGATGGAGTCGGGAGTGCCGACGATCGCCCTGCAGGCGGGCGTGATCATCGGCTCCGGGTCGACCTCGTTCGAGATGGTGCGCCACCTCACCGACGTGCTGCCGTACATGCCCGCGCCGCAGTGGGTGCGCAACTTCATCCAGCCGATCGCCGTGCGCGACGTGCTGCACTACCTGATCGGCTCCGCGTCGCTCGAGGACGCCACGCTCAACCGCACCTTCGACATCGGCGGGCCCGACGTGCTCCGCTACGGCCAGATGATGAACGGCTACGCGGTCGAGGCCGGGCTCCCGCAGCGGCCGATCGCGTCCCTGCCGGTGTTCACCCCGTGGCTGGCCTCGCAGTGGGTCAACCTGGTCACGCCGATCCCGCGCTCGCTCGCGGTGCCCATCATCGCCTCGCTGCAGTACGACTGCGTCGTGCACGAGCAGGACATCCGCGCGCTCATCCCCGACCCCGAGGGCGGGCTGACCTCCTACCGCCGCGCCGTCCGGCTCGCGCTGGGAAAGATGCAGGCGGGCGAGATCGAGACGAGCTGGCAGAACGCGGAGGTCGTCGGCGCTCCCAGCGATCCGCTGCCGAGCGACCCGGAGTGGGCCGGCCACACGGTCTACGTGGACCTCAAGGAGCGCCGCACCCAGGCCGACCCGGCCAAGCTCTGGCGCGTCATCGAGGGCATCGGCGGCACCAACGGCTGGTACTCCTTCCCGCTCGCATGGGTGATCCGCGGCTGGATGGACCGCCTCGTCGGGGGAGTGGGCCTGCAGCGCGGGCGCCGCGACTCCGCGCGCCTGCACGCCGGCGACGCCCTCGACTTCTGGCGCGTCGAGGAGATCGAGCGGCCGAAGCTCCTGCGCCTGCGCGCCGAGATGAAGGTGCCCGGCGGGGCCTGGCTCGAGATGCGCGCCGAGCCCTCCGGAGACGGCGGCTCGGTCTACACGCAGCGTGCGGTCTTCTTCCCGCAGGGCCTCGCGGGCAGGCTCTACTGGTTCGCGATCCTGCCCTTCCACGGCATCATCTTCAACGGCATGGCCAACCGCATCACGGCCACCGCGGCCGACCTGCCGGACTCCGGCGACGAGCGCTCCCCTGGCGGGCGCCGGGTGCAGCGGTGACAATGGAGGGGTCCGGCGGCCGCGAGGCCGCCCGGGACGCCGACGAGAGGAGCACGATGAGCGAACGGTCGAGTACGGACGCGGGGCGCGGACTCCAGCTGGGGAAGGTCCTCTTCATCGGGGACAGCATCATCCAGGCGGGAGCCTGGGGCGAGTGGCTGACGGAGTCGACGGTCGTCGACGAGGGAGTCGGAGGGGCCACCACGGCGGACGTCGTCGCGCGGCTCGCCGAGCTGGTCGCGCAGGAGCCGGACACGGTGGTGCTGCTGATCGGCACCAACGATCTCGCCTGGCACCGCACGACGGAGCACGTCGTGCGCAACATCGAGACGATCGTCGCGACGTTCCGGCGCGATCTTCCGGACGTGCGCATCCTGGTGACCTCGGTCCTGCCGCGCGGACACGAGTTCGCACCGCAGATCCGCGAGATCAACCGCCACCTGTGGCAGTTCGCGCCCACGGCGCACGCAGGCTACCTCGACCTGTGGCCGGTGCTCGCGGGGGAGGACGGCGGACTGCTCGAGCAGTACTCGCCGGACGGCCTGCACCTCAACGAGGACGGCTACCGCGCCTGGCGCGAGGCACTGGGCCCGGCGCTCGAGGCGGTCGTGCGGATGCCTCCGCGGACCCGCCCGATCACGCTGCCCTACGACGAGTTCGCGCGGCCGAAGACGGCCTAGCGCAGCACAGTGGAGGGGGAGTCGACCGCAGGGTCGGCTCCCCCTCCGTCATTCCGCGGCCAGGGCGGCCTCGAAGGCCGCGAGGGCGTCCGCGGAGAAGAGGACGAACCGGACCTCGTCGAGTGCGCCGTCCGCGGTCGCCTCGCGGACCGTCTCCACCGCGATGCGCGCCGCGTCGTCCATCGGCCAGCCGTAGACGCCTGCCGAGACGGCCGGGAAGGCGAGCGTCCGCGCGCCGAGGCCGACAGCGGTGCGCACCGACTCGCGGTAGGCCGAGGCGAGGACGGCGCTGCGGTCCTCCGACCACGAGTGGACGGGACCGACGGTGTGCACGACCCAGCGGGCGGGGAGGCGGCCGGCGGTCGTGGCGACCGCGGAGCCGGCGGGCAGGCCGTCCGGCAGCTCGGCCCCGCGGAGCCGGCGGCACTCGGCGAGGATCTCCGGCCCGCCCGCGCGGTGGATCGCGCCGTCGACGCCGCCGCCGCCGAGGAGCGACGAGTTCGCCGCGTTCACGATCGCGTCGACGTGCTCGCGGGTGAGGTCGCCGCGCACGGCTCTCAGGGTGGTCACGACTCCTCCTCCAGGCTTCGTCCGAGGGCAGCGATCGCCGCAGGTCCCACGCGGCAGCAGCCGCCGATCAGATCCGCTCCCGCCGCGCGCCAGGAGGCGACCAGCGCGGGGTCGAAGGCCGCGTCGCCTGCCCAGCGACGCTCGACGGCGTCCCACTCCTCGCCGCTGTTCGGGTACACGACGACCAGCTTGCCGGTGACGGAGCGGGCGATGCGGACCGCCTCGGCGACGTCGCCGGGCGGGCAGCAGTTCACTCCCACGCCGACGACCTCCTCGGAGGCGGCGGCGACGGCGAGCGCCTCGGCCAGGGGCTCGCCGGACGCGGTGCGGCCCGAACGGCCGCTCACGCAGATCCAGGCGGGGACCGAGGAGCCCGCGAGGGCCTTCACGACGGCCCGCACCTCCCGCACCGACGGGATGGTCTCGACAGCGAGCAGGTCGGGCCCGGCCGCGGCCAGGGTCTCCAGGCGCGGGCGGTGCCAGGCGGCGAGCTCGCCGACGGTGAGGCCGTCGTCGCCGCGGTACTCGGAGCCGTCGCCGAGGCTCGCGCCGTAAGGGCCGACGGAGGCGGCGACCCAGCCGCTCTGCGCGCGCCGGGCCAGGTCGACGCTCTCCCGGAGGGCGCGCTCCGCGAGGCCCGGGGCCAGGCCCGCGGCCGCGAATCCGCTCGCGGACACCTGGTAGCTCGCGGTCACCGCGACCCGGGCGCCCGCCTCGGCGAAGGCGCGGTGCGCGGCGACGACCCGGCCGGGCTCCTCCAGCAGGACCCGGGCGCTCCAGAGCGAGGAGTCCACCGCGGCGCCCTGCGCCTCCAGCTCCGTGCCCAGGCCCCCGTCGAGCAGCAGCGGGCGCACCCGCGCCGCGGCGACGAGGCCTGCGGTCACGAGCGGTTGTTGGAGAGCTCGAAGATCTTCACGAGCTCGGCGATCGCCGCCTCGCGGGCGTCTCCGCCCTCCTCGAACATCGCGGTGATGTGCGTGCGGAGGTGGTTCTCGACGATGAGCTTGTTGAGCGAGCCGAGCGACTTCTGGATCGCGAGGGACTGCGTGACGATGTCGACGCAGTAGTCCTCGTTCTCGATCATCCGCTCGAGGCCGCGCATCTGGCCGCCCAGGATCCGGGCACGGTGCAGCGAGCGCTTCTTGAGGTCCTCGATCACTCCTCCAGCCTACGCGCCGCAGGCGGTACCCGGGCGGGGTATGCGCGCCTACGATCGAGGGGTGAGCACCCGCAAGCCGTCCCGCGCGACCGCCGCCCGCTACCCCTCGCGCGACCGCGCCCGCATGGCGCTCGCGCCCGGGATCCTCGGCGCGATCGTGCTGCTGGCAGGGCTCGCCCTCGTCGGCTCCGACGCCTACGACTTCATCCGCTACCCGGTCGCGATCCTCGCGGCGGTCATCGGCTGGTTCGCGATCCAGGCGCGCGCACTCCTCTGGCTGATCGGGCTCGTCCCGGTGCTCGTGCTGTGGAACCCGGTGCTGCCGTTCGCCTTCCCGGACGCGATCTGGTCCTCGCTGAGCCTCGCCGCGGTCGGCGTCTTCGTGGCGGCGGGCCTCGTCATCCGCGTCCCGACCCCGGAATGACGACGAGCGCGACCGTCCGCGCGGCGGAGCGCCGACCGGACCGCCCCGAGGAGTAGACTGGCGGCGCACCCGCACGCCGGGGATGCTGCGACCGGGTCCCAGACCCGTTGCTCGGAGCTCCCGACGGCCACCGGATGCACCGACGCCCGACGCCTCTCCGGAGGCGATCCGGCGGATGCACGGCGACGGCAGCGCGCGGGAACCCCTTCTCCGCCCCCCCGTCACACATCGAGGAGGAGCATGGCTCGCAGCGGCCAGCGTCAGTCCGGTCAGACGCGACGAGCGTCGAACGCCGCCGGGAGCCGACCCCGATCGCGCTCGCGCGGCGTGGACAACGCGGGGATCATCCCGATCCTCGCCCGCCGCGTCCGCGAGGTGGAGGCGAAGGCCCAGACCGGCAAGGTCGGACCGACCAACCGGACGAAGTTCCTGGTGATCGCCCTCCTGATGCGCGAGGAGCGCAAGCGGGTCAAGGTCGATCCCTCGCTCAGCGACGCGCAGCGCGCCGAGGAGATGAAGCGCCTCGACGGCATCGCCACGATCCTGGCCAAGACGGCCGCCCGCGACACCAGCCTGATCGCGCTGCTCGAATCGGAGGCCGGCGTCACGGCGGCCGCGCAGAAGCTCCGCCGCGACTGGCTGCTCGAGGCGGGCGCGGAGCTCAGCCCCGACGAGCTGCTCATCGTGACCGAGCCGAAGCCCAAGCCCGAGGTGCCGGTCAACCAGGTCGTGCCGCAGTCGGTGCGCGCCCGGCAGCTGGCGAACCCCTTCCTCCCGCCGGACTTCTCGATCGCCGAGGCCTCGGCCCCGGCGCCGCGCCGCCGGCTCGACGACTGGGAGCTGCTCGGGCCGCTCTTCAAGGCGTTCGAGTACGGAGCGGGCGGACGGGCCGCGAGCATGGAGCTCCCGGAGCCGCCGAAGCTCGACCGGGTCTCGCCGCGCGGCCGCGAGCTGATGCCGCACCAGGCGCGCTTCATCGAGAGCGCCCGCGAGGGGCACCGCAGCTTCCTGCTCGCCGACGAGCCGGGTCTGGGCAAGACCGCGCAGAGCCTCCTCGCCGCCTCGGTGGTCGGGGCGTACCCGCTGCTCGCGGTGGTGCCGAACGTGGTCAAGATGAACTGGGCGCGCGAGGTCGAGCACTGGACCCCGCAGCGGCGCGCCACGGTCATCCACGGAGACGGCGGCACGCTCGACGCGTTCGCCGACGTGGTCATCGTCAACTACGACATCCTCGACCGGCACATCGGCTGGCTCGGGAGCCTGGGCTTCCGCGGCATGGTCGTCGACGAGGCGCACTTCATCAAGAACCTCCGCTCGCAGCGCTCGCAGAGCGTGCTCGCGCTGGCGTCGAGGATCCGTGAAACCACTCCGGGGCACGATCCGCTGATGATCGCGCTGACCGGCACCCCGCTGATCAACGACGTCGACGACTTCCGCGCCATCTGGCGCTTCCTCGGCTGGATCGACGAGACCAAGCCGGGACCGGAGCTGATGGGCCGCCTCGAGGAGACCGGCCTCACCCCCGCCGACACGGGCTTCTACCCGGAGGCGCGCGAGGCCGTGATCGACCTCGGCATCGTCCGGCGCAAGAAGATCGACGTCGCCGCCGACCTGCCGTCGAAGCGGATCGTCGATCTGCCCGTCGAGCTGGACGACGACCTCGGCCGCTCCATCCAGAAGGCCGAGCGCGAGCTCGGCGCCCGCATGCTGCAGCGCTTCAGGGCGGTCACCTCCTCGATCACGCACGAGCTCGACGACGACGAGCGCGAGCGGTTCATCCGCATCGTGGCGCAGAGCGAGCTCGAGGAGTCGAAGTCGGCCAAGACCGGCGAGAACGTCTTCACCATGGTGCGCCGGATCGGCCAGGCCAAGGCGGCGCTGGCCGCCGACTACGCCTCGCAGCTGGCCCGCTCGGTGGGCAAGGTCGTCTTCTTCGCGAAGCACATCGACGTGATGGACCAGGCGGAGGACACCTTCGAGAAGCGCGAGCTGACGTCCGTCTCCATCCGCGGCGACCAGACCGCGGCGTTCCGCCAGACGCAGATCGACGCCTTCAACGAGGACCCGGACGTCTCTGTCGCCGTCTGCTCGCTCACCGCGGCGGGAGTCGGCGTGAACCTGCAGGCGTCCTCCAACGTGGTGCTCGCCGAGCTGTCGTGGACCTCGGCCGAGCAGACGCAGGCGATCGACCGCGTGCACCGCATCGGCCAGGAGGAGCCGGTGACGGCGTGGAGGATCATCGCGGCGCACACGATCGACGCGAAGATCGCGGAGCTCATCGACGCCAAGGCCGGTCTCGCCGCCCGGGCGCTCGACGGCGCGGACGCCGAGACGGCCTCGGCCGACACGGTGCAGCTGGACGCCCTCATGCACGTCCTGCGCGAGGCGATCGGCTGAGCGCACCCGGCCGGGCCGGCTGAGAGCTCAGCCGGTCCGGGCGAGCGGTGCGGCGAAGAAGTCCTTCTCGAACGAACTCGACCGCAGGAACGCGTCCCTCATCGCGGCGCGCTCCCTCGGTGAGGCGTCGCGGGCGGCCTGCTCCGTGAACTCGATCGCCCGCTCGGTGGCCGTCGCGAAGACCGGGTCGCCGTAGGTGAGCAGCCAGTCCGCGTAGGGGTGCTCGGGGTGCCCGGAGGCGGCGAGGCGCGACCCGACGTCGGCGTAGAGCCAGAAGCAGGGGAGCAGGGCGGCGACGATCTCGCCGTAGCCGCCGCCCGCGGCGACCGCGAGCAGGTGGTCGGTGTAGCCGCGGGTCGCGGGCGCGGGAGCCGCGTCCCTGGTCCCGAGCCGGTCGCGGTGCAGCTGCGCCTCCGCCGCGAGGGCGGACGCCGAGCCCTCGGCCCAGAAGACCTGCTCGGCGGTGGTCGGCGCGCGCTGCGCCGCCACGGCCAGGACGCGGGCGTACTCGGTGAGGTAGAGAGCGTCCTGCTCGAGGTACCACTCGAAGTCCTCCCGCCCGAGGGAGCCGTCGCCGAGGGCCCGCACGAACGGGAGCGCGTCGATCTCGTCGCGGAGGGTCCGCGTCCGCTCCCAGACGTCCGCGCAGAACGCCGGAGGACGTTGCCGGTGGAAGTGGTCGATCGGGCCGTTGCCGGAGCCGACCTCGAGAGCGTCGGCGGCGCGCAGGGCGCCGGTCAGCCACTCCTTGGCCTCCGTCAGCGCCTCGACCAGGGCGTCGGAGGAGGTGTCGCGCCCGGCCAGGAGCGTCGCCATCGCGGACGAGAGCGAGCACCCGGTGCCGTGCGTGTTCGAGGTGGCGACACGCTCGCCGGGGACCTCGCGCACGAGGCCGTCGGGGGTGACGATCGCGTCCGGGGTGGCGGGGCCGTCGAGGTGGCCGCCCTTCACCAGCACGGCGGCGTCGAGGGCGCGGGCGAGCATCGCCCCCTGCGCGAGCGCGGCCGGCCAGTCGGAGGCGGTCGGCTCTCCGGCGAGCACGCCCAGCTCGGGGAGGTTCGGCGTCACCAGGTCGGCGCGGAGGAGCAGGTCGCGCACGGCGTCCTCGGCTTCGGGAGCGAGCAGCCGGTGACCGCTGGTCGCGACCATCACCGGATCCACGACCACGACGGGCGGGCGGACCTCATCGAGCCACTCGGCGACGACTCCGGCGTACTCGGCCGTGGCGAGCATCCCGATCTTCACCGCGTCGATCGTGACGTCGTCGCTCACCGCGTCGAGCTGCTCGCGGAGGAACACGGCGGGTGGCAGGTGCACGGAGCGGACCCCGTGCGTGTTCTGCGCGACGAGCGCGGTGACGACCGCCATGCCGTAGCCGCCGAGCGCGCCGATCGACTTGAGGTCGGCCTGTACGCCGGCACCGCCGGTCGGATCGGTGCCGGCGATGCTGAGGACACGGGGGACGCGGGCGCCGGCGGTCATCGGTCCCACTCCGCTCGGATCAGGCGGGCGGCCGCCGCGGGGTCGGCGGCCGTGCAGAGCGCCGACACGACCGCGAGCCCGGCCGCACCGGCGAGGCGGAGTGGCCCCGCGTCCGCGGCTCCGACTCCGCCGATGGCGACGCAGGGCAGCGCCGCGGCCGCGGCGAGGGCGGCGAACCCGTCGACACCGAGGGGAGCGGGGTGGTCGGGCTTGGTCGCGGTGGGCCGGATGACGCCGACGCCGAGGTAGTCGACCGTCCCCGCGGGCAGGGCGCGGACGGCGGCGAGGTGCTCGGGGGTGTTCGCGGTGAGCCCGATCACCGCGTCGGGACCGAGCAGCGAGCGGGCGGCGGTGACGGGGAGGTCGGACTGCCCGAGGTGGACGCCGTGGACGCGGGCGCCCGCGAGGCGGGCGGCGAGGGCGACGTCGACGCGGTCGTCGACCAGCAGGGTCGTGCGCTCGTCGAGGACGGCGGCGACGGCCCGGGTCAGGGCGACGAGCTCGGCGGCGGAGGCGTCGTGATCGCGGATCTGCACGGTCGTGACTCCGCCTCGGACGGCGGCAGCGGCCACGGCGGGCACGCCGCGCGGGCCGCACTGGGCGGTGTCCGTGACGAGGTAGAGCGAGAGGTCGAGGCTCATGCGATCCGCGCCCCGGCCTCGGCGTCGGCCGGCTGGAGGGCAGCGAGGCCGTCGAGGAGGCCGACGGCGAAGGACCCGGGACCGCTGCTCGCGGCGGCGGCCCGCTCGGCGGCGAGGCCCCAGACCGCGGAGGCGCTGACGGCCGCGTCGAGCGGGCGGGCGCCCGCGCCGAGGAACGCCGCCATCACGGCGCCGAGCGCGCAGCCGCCGCCGGTCACGCGGGTCAGCAGCGGGTGGCCCCCCGTGACCCGGACGATCCGCTCGCCGTCGGTGACGAGGTCGACCGCTCCCGAGACGGCGACCACGCCTCCGGTGCGGCGGGCGAGGACGCGGGCGGAGTCGAGCGCCTGCTCGGCGGTGTCGACGGCGTCCACGCCGCGGCCGCCCGCACCGGCTCCCGCGAGGGCGAGGATCTCGGAGGCGTTGCCGCGGATGATCGCGGGCCGCGCCTCGAGCAGCTCCACCGCCAGAGCGGTGCGGACGGGCAGCGGGCCCACGGCGACCGGATCGAGCACCCACGGGGTGCCGGCGCGTCCGGCCGCGGCGACCGCCTCGCGAGCACCCTCGCGCTGCTCCGCTCCGGGCGTGCCGAGGTTGACGAGCACCGCGGAGGCGAGGCCCGCGAAGACGCCCGCCTCGCCGGGCAGGTCGCACATCGCCGGGCTGGCGCCGAGGGCCAGAAGGCTGTTGGCGGTGAAGCCGGTGACGACCGCGTTCGTGATGCACTGCACCAGGGGCCCGGCGGCGCGGAGCTCGGCGAGATCGCGACCTACGGACGCCGGGTCGGGCGCCGTGTCGGCGGGGAGGGTCGGGTGGACAGGCGTGCGAATGCTCATTCGCGACATCCCTTCGCTAGTACGAACTAGATCAGGTTCAACGGGTCTTCTCTCAGCCCTGGCGGGCACCCCGTGTCACTGCGCACGACCCTAGCAGCGGGCGCGGGCGCGCTCGCTTCTGCAGTGCGAGAGGAGGGAGCGGGCCGTCGTCGCCCCTTCGCCCGGGAGCGGCCGCTCAGCCGGTGAGGATCGTCGAGTCGCCGCGCGGCCCCACCGCGACGCGGAGGCCGATCGGCAGCCGCTCGCGCATCGCGTCGACGTGGCTGATCAGGCCGATCGTCCGACCGCCCGACCGCAGCTCGTCGAGCGTGCTGAGCGCCGTCTCGAGCGTCTCGGCGTCGAGCGAGCCGAAGCCCTCGTCGATGAACATGGTCTCGAGCGAGATGCCGCCGGACTGCGCCGTCACCACGTCGGCGAGGCCGAGGGCGAGGGCGAGCGAGGCGAGGAACGTCTCGCCGCCGGAGAGCGAGGCGGGCTGCCGGCGGACGCCGGTGAAGGCGTCGAGCACGTCGATCCCGAGGCCGGAGGCGGCACCGCGGTAGGCGAGCGAGTCGTCGTGGGCGAGTGCGTAGCGGCCGCTGGTCATCGCGTCGAGGCGGAGGTTCGCCGCGGTCACGATCTCCTCCAGGCGTCCGGCGAGGGCGAAGGCCTCGAGGTCCATCCGGCGCGTGTTCTGCCCCCGGCCGGAGACGGTCTCGGCCAGCGCGCGCAGCTCCTCGTGGCGGTGGAGGCGCTCACCCAGCACCGCGAGGCGGCCCGCGGCCGTCGCGGTGAGCTCGGCCAGGCGCTCCGAGCGGTGCTCGAGCACGGAGAGGCCGGCTCGCGCCTCGTCGCGACGGGCGGAGGCCTCGCGCGAGCGCCCCTCGGCGTCGGCGAGGTCGACGGCCGTGCCCGGCAGTCCGCGGAGCTCCGGGTCGGCGAGCACCGCCTCCGTCGCGCTCCGCCGTCGCTCGTGCTCGGCGACGACGGCCTCGGCCCGCGCCCGGTCCCCGCTGGCCAGCGCGGCCGACTCGGCCTCCTCGGCGGTCGTGAAGCCGCGGTCGGCGAGGACCTCGGCGAGCTCCTCCCGGGCGGCGGCGGCGGCCTCGGACCGCGAGACGGCCGCCTCCTCGGCCTCGACCAGGGCGACGGCACGACGGCGCTGGGCGTTCAGCTGCTCGACGCGCGAGGCGACGCTCGTCGCGCCGTCGCGGAAGGCCTCGACGCGCTCCCGCAGCAGCCGCAGCGCTTCAGCGGCGAGGGCGGACTCGTCGGCGCGGGCACGGTGCTCCTCACGAGCGGCGTCCCGCCCGGTCGTGAGAGCGTCGATCCGGGTGCGCAGCCGGATGCGCTCGCGCCGCAGCTCCTCCATGCGGGCGGCGGCGCGGCGCGCCGAGGCGAGCCGCTCCTCGTGCGCCGGGCGGAGCGACTCCGGATCCGCGTCCTCGCCCACGCGCTCCTCGAGCGCCGCGAGAGCCCGAGCCGCGGCTCCCTCGCGCTCGCGGGCGCCGTCGAGGGCGGCGGCGGCGCGCTCCACCGCGACGCGGGCCCGGTCGAGGTCGTCGGTGCCGACCGTCGTCGGGCCGTCGTGCTCGGCCGGGCGGGGGTGCTCGCACGAGCCGCAGACGGGGCAGGGCTCGCCCGGCTCCAGCCGCTCGGCGAGCTCCCCGGCGAACCCGGCGAACCGGCGCGCGATCAGGGCGGCCTGCTCCGCGGCGCGCTCGCCGTGGACGCGCGCCGCGTCGGCGTAGGCCGTGCGGAGCCGCTGCAGGCCCGCCGCAGTGAGATCGCGCTCGAGGGCCGCGGCGATCCTCCGCTCGAGCGCGGCGAGCTCGTCGACGCGCGCGGGGACGGCGGCGGCCTCCCCGGCCAGGGACTCCTCCTCGCCGGCGAGCGCGTCGACGTGGGCGGGCAGCTCGCGCAGCTCCGCCTCGATCCCGGCGAGCGCGGTCGCCGCAGCCTGCTCGGCGCGCGCGGACCGCTCGGCGACGCGCTCCGCGTCGGGGAGCCGGCGCTCCTCGGCCAGCGCCTCGGTGAGGGCGCCGAGGACAGCGGCGAGCCGTTCGGCCGTCTCGGCGGCCGGGCCCCCGGACGCGTCCCCGTAGGCGTCGGCCGCGAGGTCGCGCTGCTGCCGGGCGGCCCGCTCCTTCTCGGCGGCTGCCCGGGCGGAGCGGAGCAGCGGCAGCACGCCGTCGGCCCGGCGCGCGCGCTCGATCGCGGCCCGCTGCTGCTCGATGTGCGCCTCGGCGACCACGAGCTCCTCCGCCTCGATGAGGGCGCGCCGGCGCCGCTCCTGGCCCCGGGCGGTGCGCCGGGCCTCGTCGAGAGCGGCGCCCGCGGCCTCGTGCGCCGCGTCGGCCGCGGCGGAGCCGGCCCGGGCCGCCTCGAGCGGAGCGGCGAGCCGCGCCGGCAGCCCGGCGAACCAGGCGGCGTCCGGCAGAGGCGGCTCGGTTCCGTCATCGAGGAGCCGGACGGCCTCGTCCGCGAGCGCCGTCACTGCCGCGCGCTCCTCCTCGAGCCCGACGGCGCTCGCGTCGCGCTGCTCGAGCAGGCGGCGGCGGAGCAGATCGAAGCGCTCGGTCGCGAAGAGCGTGCGCAGGAGCCGCTGCCGGTCGTCGTTCTTCGCGAGCAGGAACTCGTGGAAGCGGTTCTGCGCCAGCAGGATCACCTGGAGGAACTGGTCCTTCGTCAGGCCGACGATCCGGCCGATGTCGGCGCCCACCTCCTTCGCGCTCGACGAGAGCCCGACCCAGGTGCCGTCGACCTGCTCCAGCAGCTCGACCTTCGCAGGCTGGGTCGTGGTGCCGGTGCCGCGCCGCTTCGGCCGCTCGTACTCGGGCGAGCGCCGGACGCGGTAGACGCGCCCCGCCGCCTCGAACTCGAGCTCGGCGAAGGTCTCGTCCTCGGGGCCGCTGTGGTCGCTCCGGAGGCGCGAGGCGGTGCCGTCGAAGCGGGGGACCGAGCCGTAGAGCGCGAACGCGATCGCGTCGAGGATCGTCGACTTGCCCGCTCCGGTGCGCCCGGCGATGAGGTACACGCCCACGTCCTCGAGCCGGTCGAAGTCGACGCACTGCTCGGCGCGGAACGGTCCGAGCCCGGCGAAGGCGAGCCGGCGGATCCTCACCGCAGAGCCTCGGCCTCGACGGCAGCGAGTGCGTCGAGGGTGAGGGCGCGCTCGGTGTCCGTGGCGCCGTGGCCGCCGCGGACGTGGGCGAGGAAGTCGTCGACGACCTCGACGTCGCTCCGCCCGCGGATCCGCTCGGCGTACGCGCGCGGCTCGGCCGCGGCGTGCGGGGGCCGGTGCTCGAGCGTCGCGCAGCCGGGGAAGCGCGACTGCAGGCGCGCCATCGCGTCGAGCGGGCGCACGGGATCGGTGAGCACCGCCGAGACCCAGTCGCCCTCCACCTCGGCCAGGGAGGGATCGCGCAGCAGCTGCTGGAGCTCGCCCTCGATCACGCTGAGCCTCCTCGGCACGGGGAGCGGCGACCACTCGACGCCCTCGAGCCCCTCGGGCCCGATCGTCACCAGCCAGGCGCCGCGCGGCTTCGACGCCTCGCCGAACGAGTAGTGCAGCGGCGCTCCGGAGTAGCGCACTCCCGGCAGCAGCTCGGCGCGTCCGTGGATGTGCCCGAGCGCCGCGTAGTCGGCCGCGGCGAAGTGCTCGACCGAGACGTAGTCGAGCCCGCCCGCCGTGATGTCGCGCTCGAGGACTGCGGCCGGGGCTCCGACCGCGAAGCAGTGCGCGAGTACGACCCAGGGACGGCCCGCCGCCTCGGCGGCGGCGCGCACCCGCGCCATCGCGAAGGCGAGCACGTCCTCGTGGCGGCGCAGCTGCTGCTCCGGGTGCCGGTGGCGGTAGAGGGCGGGCTCGAGGAAGGGGATGCCGTGGACGCCGACCTCGAGCCCGGACGCGTCCCGCAGCACGACCGGCTCGGCGTACGCCTCGGGGTCGGTGAGGACGTGGACGCCCGCCCCGCGCAGGAGCCCGGCCTGGAAGCCGAGCCGGGCGGGGGAGTCGTGGTTGCCGCTGGTGAGGACGACCTCGGCGCCGGCCGCGCGGATCGCCTCGAGCGTGCGGGTGAGGAGGGTGTAGTGCTCCGCGGCGGGCACGGCGGAGTCGAAGACGTCGCCGGCGATCAGCACCGCGTCCACGCGCTCGGCCCGCACCGTCTCGACCAGGGCCTCGAGCACGGTCGCGAGCGCCGCCGTCGTGGAGTGCCCGTGGAAGGTGCGGCCGATGTGCCAGTCCGAGGTGTGCAGCAGCTTCACGGTCGTCCTTCCTCTGCGTCGTCCGGGAGAGCGACTCCAGGCTAGTGAGGCCCTCCGACACCGGCGGCGCAGCGGACACCTCCCGTTCACCGGGAGGTGCACAATAGGGCGTCGGTCGAGCAGAGGAGATGGTCGTGAAGCTGCCCCGCGTCCCCGCGACGATCCTGGGTCTGGGCTCGCGCACCCGCGCCGCCGCCGAGGACACCGCTCCCATCCAGCGTCTGCGCCCGGACGACGAGCCGGCCCGCACCAGCACGGTCGACAACGCGATCTACCAGGACGGCCGCCGGGTCGTCTCTCCCGGCAGCATCCCGGAGGCGCTCGCCGCCCTGCAGAAGCTGCCCGACGCGATGGCGTGGATCGGGCTGTACCGGCCGAACGCGGCCGAGCTCGCCGCGCTCGAGGACGAGTTCTCGATGCACCCGCTCGCCCTCGAGGACGCGATCAGCGCGCACCAGAGGCCCAAGCTCGAGCGGTACGGCAGCGACATGTTCGTGGTGCTGCGCGCCGCCAGCTACTCCGACCAGCGCGAGGAGGTCGACTTCGGCGAGCTCCACCTGTTCGTGGGGTCGAACTTCGTCGTCACGGTCCGCCACTCCGAGAAGCCCGACCTCTCGCTGGTGCGGCGGCGGATGGAGGCCGATCCGGAGCTGCTGCGCGTCGGCCCGGTCGCCGTGCTGTACGCGATCCTCGACGCCGTCGTGGATCAGTACTCGCCCGTCGTCGCCGGTCTCGAGAACGACATCGACGAGATCGAGGCGCAGGTCTTCGAGGGCGACCCGGCGGTGTCCCGCCGCATCTACGAGCTCAGCCAGGAGGTGCTGGACTTCCAGCGCGCGGTCGCTCCGCTGACCGGCATGCTCGGGCGGCTCGTCACCGACTTCGAGGTGTTCCAGTCGGATGTGGAGCTGCGCCGCTACATCCGCGACGTCGCCGACCACGTCGCCCTCGTCACCGAGCGGGTCGACGGCTTCCGCACCACGCTGCGGGAGATCCTGGCGGTGAACGCGACCCTCGTCGCCCAGCGCCAGAACGAGGACATGAAGAAGCTCGCGGAGGTGGGCAACCAGCAGAACGACGAGGTCAAGCGGATCTCCGCGTGGGCGGCCATCTTCTTCGCGCCGACCATGATCTCGAGCATCTACGGCATGAACTTCGACGTGATGCCCGAGCTGCACGTGGCGTGGGGGTACCCGGCGGCGCTCGCGGCGATGCTCGCCTCGAGCGTGGTGCTGCACCGGCTCTTCAAGCGGTGGGGCTGGCTCTGAGCCCGCGTCCCGCGACGTGTCAACACCGTGACGGTCCCGGAGGCTCCGCGTAGCGTCGCTCGCGGGCCGTCCGGCCCCTGAACGGAGGGACTCCCGATGACTCCGGAGGACACGACCACGACGGCCCCGCGGCCCCGCTCCCTCTGGCGGGCGGGCGCGGCTCCGATCCCCTCCGACGAGTTCGTCCCGGGCGCGCACTTCGATGACGTCGTGGTCGGCGCCGGACTCACCGGGCTGGTCACCGCGCTCCTCCTGCAGCGGACCGGCCGGCGCGTGCTGGTGCTGGAGGCGCGGGAGGTCGGCGCGGTCACGACCGGGAACACGACGGCGAAGCTCAGCCTCCTGCAGGGAGCGCACCTCTCCCGGATCGCGGAGCGCAACATCCCCGCGGTGACCGAGGCCTACGTCGCGGCGAACCTCGCGGGCTTCCGCTGGCTGCTCGACTACTGCGAGGGCGCGGGCGTGCCGGTGCAGAGGCGCACCGCCTACAGCTACGCGCAGACGCCCGAGGGCGTGGACGCCGTCCTGAAGGAGCACGCGACCGCGCGCCGCTTCGGCCTCGCGACCCGCCTCGTCGGCGAGCTCGACGTGCCGTTCCCCAGCACGGCGGCCGTCGCCCTCGACGACCAGGCCCAGTTCGACCCGATGGACGTCCTCACGGCGCTCGCCGCCGACTTCCGCGCCGCCGGGGGCACCCTGGTGCAGGGCGTCCGGGCCCTCGGGATGCGAGCGACCGCTCCCGTCCGGGTCCGCACCAGCGCGGGCCCGGTGACCGGGGACCGGGCCTACCTGCTCACGGGGGCGCCGATCCTCGACCGCGGCCTGTACTTCGCCAAGATCGCCGCGCTGCGCTCGTACGCGGTCGCGTTCCGCACCGACGCGCCGATCCCCGACGGCATGTACCTCTCGGTCGACGAGCCGTCCCGCTCGGTGCGCGACGCCGAGCGCGACGGCGAGCGGCTCCTCCTGATCGGCGGCAACGGCCACCCCGTGGGGCGCAGGCCCGTCACCTCGGAGGCGGTGGACGACCTGGTCGCCTGGACGCGGCGGTCCTTCCCGGGGGCGGAGCCGGTCGCGCAGTGGAGCGCCCAGGACTACGAGCCGTTCCACCGTGTGCCGTTCGTGGGCTGGCTGCCGCGGGGCCGCGGACGGATCTTCCTGGCGACCGGCTACGACAAGTGGGGGATGACCAACGCGGTGCAGGCCGCGCTGACGCTCGTCGCCGACCTCGAGGGCGGGACGCCGGCCTGGGCGAGGACGCTGCACCGCCGGCCCACGCTGCCGCGGGTGATGGCGGAGGGGCTCGGCGCCGGGCTGGCGGTGGGCGCCTGGTACGCCCGCGGGTGGTCGGCAGCGCTCCGCGCGCCCCGCTCGGCCGGGGTGGTGCCGGCGGAGGGCCAGGGCTCGCTCGCCCGCGACGGCCTGCAGCCCGTCGCGGTCTCCACCGTGGAGGGGCGGCGCTGCGCGGTGTCGGCGGTGTGCCCGCACCTGGGCGGGATCGTCACCTGGAACGACTCGGAGCGCAGCTGGGACTGCCCGCTGCACGGCTCCCGCTTCGCAGCCGACGGGACGGTGCTGGAGGGGCCGGCGGTCGAGCCGCTCGCCCCGCTGGGCTAGGACGGCCGCCGGCTCAGCGGAGCCGACGGCCGAGGCAGGCCCCGCGGAGCAGGCGGCTCAGTCCTCGTCCGCTCCGGGCTCCGCGATCTCGTCGCCGTCCGCGCCCGAGGCGTCGCCGGTCGTGTGCAGATCGGTGTCGCCCGGGATGCTGAAGTCGCTCAGCGGGTCCAGGGGCTTCTTGTCGTCGGTGTCGTCGCTCATGCCTGCCACCCTACGAGCGCCCGGCGAGGCGCTGCACCGCGGCGACCGGGATCGACAGCCACTCCGGCCGGTTGCGCGCCTCGTAGATCGCCTCGTAGACGGCCTTGTCGAGTTCGAACGCGTCGAGCACCGCCCGGTGCGCGGTGACCGCGTCGCCCGCCCGCTCGGTGTAGCCCTCGAGGAACGCGGCCCGGCTCGCCGCCGCCCAGGCCGCCCTCGAGGCGCCCGGCTCGGCCTGCTCGTGCGCACCCGCCGCGTAGTCGAAGGAGCGCAGCATCCCCGCCACGTCGCGAAGGGCCACGTCGGGAAGACGGCGCTCGTGCATGGGCCGCAGCGGCTCGCCCTCGAAGTCGAGGAGCACCCAGCCGCGACCGGGCACGGACAGGACCTGCCCGAGGTGGTAGTCGCCGTGGATGCGCTGGAGCCTCGGCCACGGCGCGGTCTCGGCGGCGCGGAACACGGCCTCGATCGCCTCCGAGTCCTCGGCGATCACGGGGACCTCGGCCGAGGCGATGCGCAGGCGACGGCGCATGGCCGCGACCATCCGGTCGACGACCTCGGACGTGGTGTCCTCGGTCGGCATGACCTCCGCCAGCGTCGCGTGCACCTCGGCGGTGGCGCGGCCCAGCTCGCGGGCGGGTCCGGTGAAGTCGGAGTCGGCGGCGACCGCCTCGAGGGCGACGCGCCACGCGTCCTGGACCCCGGGGAGGAACTCCTGCGCGAAGGCGAGGTGCCCGAAGGCGCGGCCCGTCTCCTCGCCCTCGTCGTCCCACTCGCCGGTCACGTTGCCGATCACGGGCGGGACGAGGGCGCTCCCGGCGGCGTTGAGCGCCGACTGCACCGTCACGTCCGGGTTGTCGCCGTGGTGGAGGGCGCGGAAGACCTTGACGATCACCGGGGTCGCGTCGGATCCGTCGTCGGCGGTGGTGCGGACGATCACCGAGGTGTTCGACTGCTCGCCGCTGAGCACCTTCGAGGACGCGAACGCCCCGATCGCGGCACCCGGCTGCCGGTGGCCCTCGGCGCGGGCGCCGCCCTGGGCGCCGTCCTCGTCGGAGCGGCCGCCGTCGGCGATCATGCCGAGCAGGGCGCGGGCGAACACCGGGTCGCGCGGAGCGTCGTACACGTAGTGCGCGTCGTCGGAGTAGACGAGGGCGTCCTCGAGCCCGGGCACCGGAGCCGCGTGGACGGTCACCGGCACCTGGTACAGCACCGGGCTCGTGCCTGCCCGGTCGATGAAGAGGTGGTCCACCACCTCCGCCTCGCCGGGGTGCAGCGACCAGGCGCCGCGGACCTCCAGCTCGGGGCGCCGCCCCTTGCTCGCGTACCACCTCTGGTCCGCCACCCATGCGGCGATGCGGTCGATCGACAGGCCTGCGCTCATGGTCTTCCCTCCGTCGGCACCCCGAACCCTACTGGCCGCGGACGACGGGCGGAGGGGCTTGCGGCGGGGCGCTCAGGCCAGCTCGAGCACGTCCAGCGTCCAGGCGTACTCGAACGCGATCTCGCGCCAGCGCTCGTAGCGTCCGCTCACCCCGCCGTGTCCCGCTGTCATCTCGGTGCGCAGCAGCGCGGGAGCGCCGACCTCGCGGAGCCTGGCCACCCACTTCGCCGGCTCCACGTAGAGCACCCGGGTGTCGTTGAGGCTCGTCGTCGCGAGGATCCGGGGGTACTGCACGCCCTCGCGGACGTTCTCGTAGGGCGAGTACGACTTCATGTAGGCGTAGACCTCGGCGTCGTGCAGCGGGTCGCCCCACTCGTCCCACTCGATCACCGTGAGCGGGAGCGACGGGTCTAGGATCGAGGTGAGCGCGTCGACGAACGGGACCTGCGCGAGGACGCCGGCGAACGCCTCCGGGGCGAGGTTCGCGACCGCGCCCATCAGCAGGCCGCCGGCCGACCCTCCCTGCGCGACCAGGCGGGCCGGAGAGGTGAAGCCCGCGTCGACCAGGTGCCGCGCCGCGGAGACGAAGTCGGTGAAGGTCGTCCGCTTCGCCAGCGTCTTCCCGTTCTCGTACCAGGAGCGGCCCATCTCCCCGCCGCCGCGGACGTGCGCGACGGCGAAGACGACGCCGCGGTCGAGCAGCGAGAGGCGCGCGATCGAGAAGCCAGGGTCGATGCTCGCCTCGTACGAGCCGTAGCCGTAGAGGAGGAGCGGCGCGGGGGCCGAGTCCGGATCGGCGGCGTCGCGGCGCCAGACGAGCGAGAGCGGCACCCGCGTGCCGTCCTCCGCCACGGCCCACTCCCTCCTCTGCACGTACAGCGCGGGGTCGTAGTCGCCGAGCACCGGCTGCTGCTTGAGCACCGTGCGCTCGCCCGTCGCGACGTCGAGCGCGAGCACGGTCGAGGGGGTGACGAACGAGGTGTAGGCGAGGCGGAGGGAGGGCTGCTCCGCGAGGACGGCGCCGGAGCGCGGCTCGAGGAGATCGTCTTCGACGAGCCGCTCTACGACGCGGGCCTGGCGGGGAACCCGGAGTGGGAG
>NZ_PSVX01000062.1:0-21614 GCF_002932695.1 Rathayibacter sp. AY1D2
CGAGCGCGGCCCGCTGCCGCCGCTCCTCCGGCGACGCCCCGTCGCGGCGCCGCTGCAGGGCGGCCCGGCCCCGACCGCGACCGCCCAGGGCCGCGTCGACGCCCGCTCCACCAGCGGCATCGGCACCAGCACCCGCTCGCCCGGAGCGCCGCTCAGCAGCAGCTCGACCGCCCGGCGGCCCATCTCCTCGTGCGGCAGCGCCACGGTCGTCAGCCCGGGGCGGAGGTAGGCGGCCAGCTCGTCGTCGTCGAACGACACCACGGCGACGTCGCCGGGGATCGAGAGCCCCGCCTCCGCGACCGCCTGGTAGGCCGCCTCACGCCGAGCGGCTTCGGGCACGACGGCGCGGGCGGACAGGTCGCCTGCGCCGACCCGGACGCGGGAGTCGGCTTCGCGTTCCTCACCAACCGGATGGAGGGGGTCGGCGACGTGCGCGCGACCCGCGTCGTCGAGGCGCTCGCGACCGCGCTGCGACTGCCCGCTCCGCGCGGACTCTGACCCCTCCGCCCCACCGTCGTCAAGGGGTGGGGCGCCCGGTCGGCGCCGTCCTAGCGTCGGGGGACGGGCCGACCGGAGGGGCGGTCCGGGATCCAGGGGAAGGCGAGATGCAGAAGCTGTACTACGCGAGCGGATTCGTGCTGCTGGGTGACGAGGTGTGCTCGGCGGTCGTCGAGTACGCGCAGGCGCTGGCGAACGTGGGGAAGTCGGACCTGGTCGTGGTGCCGTCGCTCTCGGACGAGGGGCTGCGCGGCGAGACCCGTCTCCTGGTCGGACCGGCCAGCCAGCTCTTCACCAGCCCGGCGCTCGACCGCGGCGTCGACCTCGACGATCCGGAGGCGGTGGAGTCGATGCGCGAGAAGACCCGACGGCTCCAGCCCGCGCGGCCGACCGTGCAGCCGCGCGGCGAGGGCGACGACAGCGAGGACGACGGCGGGACCGACTACCTCTGACGCCTCAGGTGTCGAGCGTGGTGCTGGGGCGCTCGCCGAAGCGGTGGGCGTACGAGGCCGAGAACCGGCCGAGGTGCGCGAAGCCCCAGCGCCGTGCGACCTCGCTGATGCTGACGACTCCGGACTCGCCCGCCCGCAGCTCCTTCTGCACGCCGTCCAGCCGGATCCGCCGCAGGTAGTCGACCGCGGTGAAGCCGAACTCGCGCCGGAACTCGGTCTGCAGCGTCCGCAGGCCGATGCCCGCCGCGTCGGCGATCTGCTCGGTCCGGAGCGGCTCGTGGGCGTGCTCGTACATGTACTCGATCGCCTGGCGGAGGCGCCCCGAGCGGGGTACTCGGAGGTCGCCGGGGGTGTCCAGCGTCGAGTGCGGGAAGGTCTCGAGCAGGGCGACGGCGACCGCGCGGTCGGCCTCGCGGCGCAGCAGCGGCGAGCTGTCGGCGTCGTAGATCACCCGGGCGACCGTCGCGACGGTCGCCGACCAGCGCCGCAGCGCCGCGCCCTCGGGCCGTGAGGTCGTGTCGAAGAGGAGGGGGCCGCGGGTGCCCTCGACCTCCTCCGCGATGCCCTCGAGGTACGCGCCGTCGAAGTGGATGAGGTTCTGGCGGTAGTCGTGGAACTCGAACCGGCTGGGGCGGTCGTTGACGAAGATCGCCGGCTTCCCGAATCCGAGGGTCACCGCGTCGCCGTCGAGATCGGTGACGCCCGCGCCGGCGGTCAGCCACGAGACGACGTACTCGCCCTCGGTCTGGATCGAGCCCTGCACGGAGCCGGCGAACTGGCTGCCGCGGAGCGTCACATCGCCGTCGCCGACGGAGGTGTAGCGGTACGAGAAGTCCTCGCCGGGCTCGACGACGAAGCGGTGCCCGTTGTACGACTGCTCGAAGAGGGCCCGCGCCTGCTCGATGTCACGCCCTCCGATGTCGGAGCGCATGACCTCGTCCTTCTCGTTCATCCCGATCAGGGTTGCACGAGGAGCGCTCCTCACCGCGTGCCCCGAACGGGGAATTCGTTAAGCGGATAAACCAGTCGCGGGTCCGGCGGCGCGGGTCATGGCCTGGACGGTCGCCGCGTGGAACTGCGTGAGCAGCACCACGGTGTGCCGCGCTCCGGCTTCCACGGCGAGCGAGAAGGTGGCGCCCGCCGGAGTGGCCCGCCAGGAGCGGATGTCGCGGGTGCCGACGCGGGTCGAGTCGCCGGTGCCGGCGCTCCGCAGCACCAGGGAGTCGGGCAGCACGCAGAGCGCGCCCGTCACACCGTCGACAGTGGAGGAGCACTCGAAGCCCGCGTCGTCGTGCACCGCACCGGCGAGCTCGACGAAGTCGGTGACCTCCATCGGCTCGTCGTCGTCGCGCCTGGACACGGCGCGCTCAGGCAGCGTGCGTGAGCCCGGAGGACTCGGGCTGCTGCGCCGGCTCGGTGACGATCCGCAGGCCCCGGCCGCTGTTGGCCTCCTCCATCAGTGCGCGCACCCAGGTGGCGTTGATCGCCGGCATGCGGCTTCCGTGGAACGAGAACTGGAGGGGGATGGTCGGGTGCAGCCAGAGCGTCTGGCGTCCGGTGCCGTGCGCGCTCGAGGCGTCGAGCTGGAAGGCGAACGCCTCGTCGCGGCGGAACTTGTTGATCATGACGATCTGGAGGTGCGCGAGCGCGCGGTCGTCGATCTCGTGCGAGGTGGGGGGAGTGCCGTAGAGGAGAGCGCCCATGGTGCGTGCCGCCGTTCTGTGCTGTGTCGCGGGTGCCGACCGCGACGGTGAGGTGCCCCGGCGAGTGCCGCCGGGAGGGGGAGTGCGAGATGGTGGGGGGTGTTCGTGGGGAGCAGGACCCGGGGTGTGCTGTGCCGCCGAGTCGAGTGTCCGGAGTGTCGAGCCGGGGGTGCCGGGCTCCGGGATGTCGAGTCCGGATGCCGTCGCGCCGAGCCGTCGATCCCCGCTGACGCCTGCTCTGCAGGCCCGTGGAGTCGGGCGGTCGGGCCGTCCCTCCGGCTGTTCTCCGAAAGTACGCCCCTCGTTCGGAGGGCACGTGCCGCTATCCGTAATGCGAAGCAGTGGCCCCGGCCGCCGGACGGACTCCCAGCCGGGCGACTCCGGGGCTCAGTTGCGGGGTGCCGCCGGTGGGCGGTGCGGCTGCGTCGAGACGGCGCGCTCGTGCGCGAGACGCCGTCTCGACGGCGGTGTGTCGGGCGGGCCGGCGGTGTCTCGGCGGGGCGTGTGGAGCGGGAGGAGGCGCGACGGTGCGCTCACTGGACAGGGCGTGCGGCTCCGTCGAGACGCCGCGCTCGTGCGCGAGACGCCGTCTCCGCGGCGGTGTCTCGGCGTGTGCGGGAGCGGGAGGGTGCGCTCCTTCGCGAGTCGTCGCGCCGCCGCTCCGGCGGGGGCGCCGGCTCAGAAGGCGTAGCGGACGCGGCAGTAGGGGAGGCGCTCGGCGAGGAGGGCGCGGAAGCGGTCGAGGGCGGCGCGCTTGAGGTCGCGTCGGTAGCGGATGTTGACGGCGCCGTTCTCGGAGACCTTCTGCTCCTGGCGGCCAGGCTGCCAGAGCAGCGACTCCGCCTTGGGGTGCCAGCCGAGGTTCACCTCGTGCAGGCCCTCGTTGTGGGTGAGGAGGATCACCTCGGCCGCGAGCTGCGCCTTCGCCCGCGGGTGGAGGGCGGCGTCGAGCTGGTCGAAGAGCTCGGTCCAGTCCTGCTGCCAGGTCTCGGTGAGGATCACCGGCGAGAAGTTGACGTGCACCTCGTAGCCGGCGTCGACGAAGTCGTTGATCGCCGCGATCCGCTCGGCCATCGGCGAGGTGCGGATATCGGTGACCTTCGCTGTCTCGGCGGGCATCAGCGAGAAGCGGATGCGCGTGCGCCCGAGCGGGTCCCACTCGAGGAGCTCGCGGTTGACGTACTTGGTCGCGAAGGACGCCTTGGCGGTGGGCGACATCCGGAACAGCTCGCAGAGGTCGCGGACGTTCTCGCTCAGCAGCGCATCGACGGAGCAGTCGCTGTTCTCGCCGATGTCGTAGACCCAGGCCTCCGGGTCGCACTGGTTCGCCTCGGCCTTGGGGCCCTGCTTGGCGATGTGCCGGGCCAGGTGGCGCTGGATCTGCTCGACGTTCGTGAAGAGCGTGATCGGGTTGCTGTAGCCCTTCCTCCGCGGCACGTAGCAGTAGACGCACGCCATGGCGCAGCCGTTGGCGGTGGAGGGGGCGATGAAGTCGGCCGAGCGGCCGTTCGGGCGCGTGACGAGCGACTTCTTCACCCCGAGCACGAGCGCCTCCGTCTTGATGCGCACCCAGCGCGCGACGTTCGCCTCGTCGCCGTGCACCTCCGGGATCAGCCAGTGCGACTCGACGGGAACGATCTCGGCGCCCGGCCATCGCGCCACGACCTCCTGCCCGCGGGGCAGCTCGAGCGCGGCCGGCTCGGCGTAGATCCGCCGGATGTCGAGCAGGCGCCGCTCGCGGACCGGCGCGGACGCGGGGTTCGGAGCGGTGTCGGACATGAGTCCGTTCTACCGGCGACCACCGACATCCGCTGGGGCGGGGCCGTTGCCCGGCGCGCAGGTCCTCCGCCCGCATGCGGGCACCGTTCCGCCGCTCCCTCAGGATGGAGGCATGCCCTCCTCCGCCGACCGCTTCCGCCGCGCCGCCGTCGAGCTCGCGCAGACCTCCGAGCAGCAGGTCGAGTGGGCGCTCGCCGTCGCGGAGGATGCGCGCCTCCTCGCCCTGATCGACGAGCTGCCCGCGCAGCACCGGCAGCCGTCCCTGCTCTTCTCGGTCGCGCGGCTGCTCGGCGTGCCCGACGTCGACGGCGCCGGATTCGCCGCGTGGCTCCGGAGCGAGTGGGCGCGGGTGGCGCCGGTGGCGGCGGAGCGGAGGACGCAGACCAACGAGGCGCTGCGGTGCGCGCCCCTGGTCGCGGCGCTGGAGCGGATCACGGAGCCCGGTGAGCCGGTGGCGCTCGTCGAGATCGGCGCCTCCGCAGGGCTCTGCCTGGCGCCGGAGCGGTACTCCTACGCCGTCACGGCGAGCGACGGCGAGACGCGGCTCGGGTCGGGCGCGCCTCTGCTGCGGTGCGCAGTGAGCGGAGGCGAGGCGCCGGGGCGGCTGCCGGTCGTCGCGTGGCGCCGGGGGCTCGACCTGGCGCCGCTCGACGTCCGCTCGCCCGAGGACGTCGCCTGGTTGGAGGCACTGCTCCCGCCCGACCGCCCGGAGCGGACCGCGCGGCTCCGCTCGGCCGTGGAGACTCTGCAGGACGACCCTCCCACGATCGTCGCGGGCGATGCGGCCGCCGAGCTGCCCGCCCTGCTCGACGCGGTGCCGCCGGGTCTGCGGACGGTCGTCGTCTCGCTCGGGACCCTGGTCTACCTGCCATGGGCCGCGCGCGAGAGCGTCCTGGCGACGGTCGCCGATCGCGGCGCGAGCCTGGTGACGCTCGAGGCGGAGGCGCTGCTCCCGCACCTCGTCGCCGCGCGCGGGGACCGCACGGCTCCCGAGCCGACCCCGTTCCTGCTCGCCGCCGACGGCGTCCCGCTCGCGAGCGCGGCCGCCCACGGCGGCACCCTCTCCTGGCTGGCCTGAGCCGCGCTCCCGCGCCGGGTGCGGGGTGACCGGAGCCCGGGGAGGTGCCCGGTGCCCGGTGCCCGGTGCCCGCTCCGTCCCGATCCTCCGCCCACTGTTCAAGAGTCGTCGCACTCGGCGTCGACTGCGACGACTCCTGGACTCTCGCGGAGGAGCGAGCGTCGAAGCCCGAAGCCCGAAGCCCGAAGCCCAACGCGCAGCGACCAGCGCTCTGAGCTCAGGCGCTCGGCCCGATCGTCCGCCCACTGTTCAAGAGTTGTCGCACTCGGCGTCGAGTGCGACAACTCCTGGACTCTCGCGGAGGGGAGGACGGCCGAGCGCAGGACTCAGAGCTCAGAGCCAGAGCTCCCAGCGTCCAGCGTCCAGCGCCCAGCGCCCAGCGCTCCAGCGCCCTACAGTCCGTCGACGACGAGCTGCGTCGCGCGCGGGACGTACGAGGTGTTCGTCGTCGGGTCCCAGCCCACGAGCGCGACCGCGTCGCCGCCGACGCGCGCGGTGATGCCCACGAGCGAGAACGGCTTGCCGCCCACGGCTCCGGACACCTTCCAGCCGAGCGTCTCGTCGGCGCCGGTCAGCGTCTGCTCGGTGCGCTCGACGGTCGTCTCGACCGGCACGCCCTGCATGGCGAAGAGCGTCGAGCCGGAGGCGCAGCGCGATGTCGCGTCGGTGGCGCTCGCGAGGAGCGAGGCGGCCGCGTCGGCGGTGCCGGTGCTCGACACGACGGCGGTCATGGAGCGGTCGGCGCTGGTGCCGTACGAGAGTCCGGCGGCGGGCTGCGCGGTGTCCCAGCCCAGGCCGAACGGCGAGAGGCAGCTCGCGTCGGTCGCGGTGAGGCCGGGGTAGATCGAGTCGAGCATCTCCTGGATGCTCGCGTACTCGCCGGGCACGAACTGCACGCCGGTCAGCACGGCGGCCACCTGCTCGCCGGTTTTCTGAGCGGTGTCGGCGGCAGGGGCGGCGGCCGTCGCGGTGGCGGACGGGGCGGCCGACGACGAGGGGAGCGTCGGAGTGAACGGGCGGAGGGTCGATCCGCTCGTCGCGGTCCCCGCGCAGCCCGAGAGGGCGAGCAGCAGCGCGCCTCCGATCAGAGTCGTGCGCAGCAGTGTCTTGGACATCATGTCTCCCCCTTCGCCCGCCGGCGCCGCACCGGGGCGCCTGAGGCTAGCAGAGCCCCGCGTCCCGGAGGCGGCCGGGCACCGCCCGCAGGACGGAGGCGGCCCGGTGGCACCCGCAGACCGGAGGCGGTCCGGCAGCGCGTGCGGATCGGAGTCGGCCCGGCCCCGCCCGCACGACGAAGCCCGGAACCCCGACCCCACGCCTCCGACGGCCGCTCCCGCCGCCTCCGCTCCGCAGCTCAGATCTCCGTGTGCCCGAGCTCGGCTCCCGCGAGCAGGCGGATCTCCGGCTCGGCGATGCCCTCCAGCTCCAGCACCACGACGCGATTGCGGCCGGTGCGGGTGACCGGCGAGGGGACGATCAGCGTCCGCTGCGGTCCGCGGCGCCAGTAGCGTCCGAGGAGGAAGCCGTTCACCCAGACCAGGCCCTTGCCCCAGTGCAGCGTGTCCACGTACAGGTCGGCCTGCTCGTCGAGGTCGAACGAGCCGGAGGCGAGCTGCGGTCCGGCCGAGAACGCCGGCGCCGCGACGGCCAGGTCGGGGAGGCACTCCAGCGCGAGGGCACGCGCCGCCCAGCCGGTCAGCGGGGCGCCGTCGAGCGTCACGCCTCCGATCAGGCCCTTGTGCTCGCCGATGCGCGAGCCGTAGTTCACCCGGCCCTGGTTCTCGACCAGGATCGCGAGCTCGCCGCGTCCGCTCGGCAGAGTCAGCGCCCGCTCGTGGTGGTCGCGCGCCAGCACGCCCACCGGCACGCCGTCCAGCAGCACCCAGGCGCGGTCGCGCACCTCCTCGCCCACCACGAGGCGGGCCGGAGCGGAGGAGCCGTCGAGCGTCGTCGTGAAGAGCACGAAGCCGTCGTCGTGGCCGAGGTCGTCGAAGCTGGCCATCGCGTCGAGGTGCGCGGCCGGTCCGAACGCCTGGCCGAGGCCGAGGAGCGCCGGGCCGGGGACGAGCGGAGCGGTCAGGGCGGGGGCCGGCGGGCGCACCGCGGGCACCTCCTCCGGCACCGGCGCGTAGCGCGCGATGACGTCGCGGAACGCCCAGAACTTCGCGGTCGGGTCGCCGCCCTCGTCGAGCGGGGCGTCGTAGTCGTAGCTCGTCGTGATCGCGGCGTAGCGGCCCTTGTCGTTCGCGCCGCTGGTCAGGCCGAAGTTGGTGCCGCCGTGGAACATGTAGATGTTGACCGAGCCGCCGGCCGCGAGCAGGGTGTCGAGCTCCTGGGCGGAGGCGTCGGCGTCCGTCGTGTGGTGCTGGGTGCCCCAGTCGTCGAACCAGCCGCACCAGAACTCCATGCACATCAGCGGGCCGGTGGGCTGGAACTCGCGCAGCGTCGCGAGGCGCTCCGTGGTCCGCGAGCCGAACGAGCCGGTGAGGTGCAGGCCCGGCAGGCTGCCGTCGGCGAGCATCTGCGGAGTGGGCTGGTCGATGGTGGTCAGCGGGACCGTGATGCCGGAGTCGCGGGTCACCCGCACGAGCTCGGCCAGGTACTCCTTGTCGGAGCCGTACGCGCCGTACTCGTTCTCGATCTGCACGAGGACCACGGGCCCGCCGGCGTCGATCTGGCGCGGGGCCACGATCGAGTACACGCGACGCAGGTAGTCGCTGACCGCGGCGAGGTAGTTCGGCTCCGAGCGGCGCACGCCCACCTCGGGGTCGCGGAAGAGCCAGGCCGGGAGGGCGCCGTTGTCCCACTCCGCGCAGATGTAGGGGCCGGGGCGCACGATCGCGTGCATGCCCTCGGCGGCGATCAGGTCGAGGAAGCGGCCCAGGTCGAGCCCGGCGTCCTCGCGCCACTCGCCGCGGCGCGGCTCGTGCGCGTTCCAGGCGACGTAGGTCTCGATGGTGTTCAGGCCCATCAGGCGGGCCTTGCGGATCCGGTCGGCCCAGAGGTCCGGGTGGATGCGGAAGTAGTGCAGCGCCCCCGACAGGATGCGGTGCGGGCGGCCGTCGAGCTCGAAGTCGACGGTGCCGATGGCGAAGCGGCTCTCGGGAGCGGTGGTCATCTGGATCCCCCTCAGGATCGGTGCCCGGAGTGTCCGAGCGTGAGAACGACGCGGGGCCGACCGGAGCGATCCGGCCGGCCCCGCGTCGAGCAGTGGTGCTACTCCGAGACGGTGAAGCCCTGCGCGTTGCCGTACTGGACGAGCTTGCTCTGCCAGTCGGCGAGGCCCTGGTCGAGGCTGGTGCCGTTGGCGTACGCCTGGCCGACGGTGTCGCCGAAGACGCTGTTCGCGTAGACCTGGTAGGGCAGGTACGACCAGCCGGAGCGGACGTCCTTCGAGGCCTGGGTCAGCACCTCGTTGATCTTCTGGCCGCCGAAGTACTCCGACTCCTGACCGGTGAAGTCCGAGCTGTCGAGGTCGGCCGTGGTCGACGGGAATCCGCCGCTCTGCAGGAAGACGTCGACCGAGGCCTGGTCGCTGTTCAGCCAGCGCAGGAACGCGGCGGCCAGCGCCGGGTTCTCGCTCTGCTTGGTGACGGACTGGCCGCCACCGCCGTTCTCGGCGCTGACGGCGGTGCCGTCGTAGGTCGGGATCGGCGCGACGGCCCAGTCGCCGGAGGCGTCGGGGACGCTGGACTCCAGCACGCCGGGCATCCAGGCGCCGGTCACCAGGGAGGCGATGGAGCCGTCGGCGAGGCCCTTGTACCACTCGTCGCCCCAGGCGGGGGTGTCCGAGAGCAGCTTCTTCTCGACGAGCTGGTTCCAGACGCCGGTCCACTTGGCGGTGCCCTCGTCGGCGAGGTCGATCTTCACGTCCGTGCCGTCGGTGGTGAACGGCTCGCCGCCCGCCTGCCAGATCATGCTGGTCGCGAAGCCGGCGTCGCCGGTGTCGGCGGTGATGTACTTCGACGGGTCGGCGGTGTGCAGCTTCTCGGCCGCGGCGACGTACTCGTCCCAGGTGGCGGGGACGGCGATGCCGTACTGGTCGAAGACGGTCTTGTTGTAGAACAGCGCCATGGGGCCCGAGTCCTGCGGGAGTCCGACGAGCTTGCCGTCGATGTTGACGCTGCCCCAGGTGGAGGCGGAGTACTTGTCCTCGAGGTCGCCCATGCCGTACTGCGACAGGTCGAGGAGCGAGTCCGACAGCGCGAACTGCGGCATGGCGTAGTACTCGATCTGGACGACGTCGGGGGCGCCCGAGCCGGCCTTGATCGCGTTCTCGAGCTTGGTGTACTCGTCCTTGTTGGTGCCGGCGTTGACGAGCTCGACGTCGACCTTGGGGTAGGCCTTCTCGAACGCGGCGACCTGCGCCTCGGCGCTGGGGGTCCAGCTCCAGTACGTGATCTTGCCACCGGCCTCGAGGGCGGAGTCGAGGTCGGCGGCGGAGCCGGCGCTCGTGGTCGTGCCGCCACCGGAGGTGGACGAGCAGGCCGCGAGGGAGCCGGCGGCCAGGGCCGCGACGGCCGCGACCGTCAGGGTCCGCCTGAGGGCGGAACGGGCGATCTTCATGGTGGTGTTTCCCTTCACTTCTTCGTGCTGCGGGTGCTGTGGACGGGGCAGGACGCTCCGGCCGGGGGATGGGTAGGGGGAGGGCTCAGCCCTTGACGCTGCCGGCGCTCAGACCGGACTGCCAGAAGCGCTGGAGTCCGAGGAAGGCGACGACGATGGGGATGATCGTGAGGAGCGAGCCCGTGATCACGAGGTTGTAGATCGGCTGCGCGCTGACGCCGGTGGCCTGCGCGTTCCACTGGTTGAGGCCGACGGTGAGCGGGTACCAGGTGGGGTCGCTCAGCATGATCAGCGGGAGGAAGTAGTTGTTCCAGGTCGCGACGACCGAGAACAGCAGCACGGTCACGATGCCGGGGGCGAGGAGGCGGATGGAGATGGTGAAGAAGGTGCGGAACTCGCCCGCCCCGTCCATCCGCGCCGCTTCGAGCAGCTCGGTGGGCACCGACTCCACCGCGTAGACCCACACCAGGTACAGGCCGAACGGGCTGATCAGCGAGGGGATGATGATCGCCCACGGGGTGTTGGTCAGGCCGAGCTGGCTGAACATGAGGAAGGTCGGGACGGCGAGGGCCGTGCCGGGGACCGCGATCGCTCCGAGCACCACGGCGAAGACCGCCTTGCGGCCCGTGAAGCGGAACTTCGCGAGGCCGTAGCCGGCGAGCGTGGCCAGGAGCGTCGCTCCTCCGGCGCCGACGACGACGTAGAGCAGGGTGTTGCCGAGCCAGCGGAGGAAGATCCCGTCGCGGTAGCTGAGGGTGTCGGCGATGTTCTGGAAGAAGACGAAGTCGCCGTCGAACCAGAGGCCGAAGCTCGAGAGCAGGCCGGCCTGCGTCTTCGTCGCGTTGATGACCAGCCAGGCCAGCGGCACGAGGCTGTAGAGGATGAAGACCGACATCAGCAGGGTGAAGGCGATCGACTTCTTGGGCTGCACCGAGGAGCCGCGGCGGGCGGCCGGGCGCTTCGGGGCGCGGGCGGGCGTCCGGGGAGCGGTCGCGAGGGCCATCAGTTCTCCTTCCGCGCGCCGCGGAGCTGCACGACGTAGGCGATCACCGCGGTGATCACGCCCATGACGATGGCGACCGTGGCCGACGCGTTGTACTGCTGACCGGCGAAGGACAGGTTGTAGGCGTACATGTTCGGGGTGAAGTAGGTGGTGATGATGTTCGGCGCCAGCGTCCGGAGGATGTTCGGCTCGTTGAACAGCTGGAAGCTGCCGATGATCGAGAAGATCGTGGCGATGACGATCGCGCCGCGCAGGGCGGGAAGCTTGATCGAGCGGATGACGCGCATCGGGCCGGCGCCGTCGATCTCGGCCGCCTCGTAGAGCTCGCCGGGGATCGTCTTCAGCGCGGAGTAGAAGATGAGCATGTTGTAGCCCACGAACTCCCACGTGACGATGTTGCCGATCGAGGCGAGGATCCAGTCGCGCGAGAAGGGCTGGACGACGTCGGAGCCGAGCAGGTCGTTGACGTTCGCGGCCAGGCCGAAGTTGTCGCCGTAGATGAAGCCCCACATCAGCACCGCGACGACCGCGGGGACGGCGTAGGGGAGGAAGACCACGATGCGGAAGAAGCCGGTGCCGTGGAGGCGCCCGCTGTCGATCGCGAGGGCCGCGACGAGGGCCAGCACGAGCATCACGGGTACCTGCACGACGAGGAACAGCAGGACGCGGCCGAAGCCCTCCCAGAAGTTCGGGTCGGTGAAGATAGCGGTGTAGTTCTCGAAGCCGACGAAGGAGTTGCCGCCCACCAGCTGCTCGCGGAAGAGGCTGAGGTAGATCGAGTAGACGACCGGGGCGATGAAGACCAGGAGGAAGACGACGAGGAAGGGGGCGACGAACGCCAGGCCCTTCCACTCGCTCTTCGCCCGCGACTTCGGGGCCGCGAGGGGGGACGCCGGAGGGGCGACCTCGCTCAGCGGGACGGGGGGAGACGTCGTCGTCATGGGATTCCGTTCGGGGAGTAGTGCGGGCCCGCCATGTTCACGTCAACATGGCAGAGCGTCACCGTAGCATGTCCACGTCGCCACCCGCGACTGTTCCTGCGTCACGGTTCGGCGCACGATGCACCACGGCTGACGGGCGGCGCGCTATAAAGGGAAGCCCATGTCACTCGAGACCGACCGCCCGTCCCCGTCCACCCGGCCGCGACGCGGCGTCTCGATGGCCGACGTGGCCCGGCGCGCGAACGTCTCGGGCCAGACGGTCTCGCGGGTGTCGAACGGCAAGCAGAACGTCGACGGCGAGACGCGCGAGCGGGTCCTCGAGGCGATGCGGGCCCTCGGCTACCGGCCCAACAGCGCGGCGCGGGCCCTGCGGACGGGCCGCTTCCACAGCATCGGCGTGATCATGTTCACGCTGTCCTCGTTCGGCAACATGCGCACCCTCGACGCCATCGCGATCGCGGCCGCCGATGCGGGCTACTCGATCACCCTCATCCCCGTCTCCCACCCCACCCAGGGCGAGGTGTCGGTCGCGTTCCACCGGCTGAGCGAGGAGGCGGTCGACGGCGTCATCATCATCGTCGAGGCGCACCTGCTCGACGAGGCCGACATCGTCCTCCCGCCGGACCTGCCCGTGGTGGTCGTCGACTCCGCCGGCGGCGAGAAGTACCCGGTGGTCGACACCGACCAGATGTCGGGCGCCCGCCAGGCCGTCGAGCACCTGCTCGGACTCGGCCACCGCACCGTGCACCACATCGCCGGCCCGGACCGCTCCTACTCCGCCGAGCGCCGCCACGAGGCGTGGGAGTCGACCCTGATCGAGCGCGGCGCCACGGTGCCGGAGGTGCTGGTCGGCGACTGGTCCACCGACTCCGGCTACCGCCTCGGCAAGCGGCTCGCCGCCGATCCGGAGGTCACCGCGATCTTCGCCGCCAACGACCAGATGGCGCTCGGCGTGCTGCGCGCCCTGCACGAGGCCGGACGCGCCGTGCCCGGCGAGGTGAGCGTCGCGGGCTTCGACGACATGCAGGAGTCGGCGAGCTTCTGGCCGCCTCTCACGACGGTGCGCCAGTTCTTCGGCGACACGGGCCGCCGCTCGGTCGACATCCTCCTGCGCGAGCTCGAGTCGGGCGAGCGCACCGGCGTCTCGCTCGTGCCGACCCGCCTCATCGTCCGCGAGAGCACCGGCCCGGCCCCCGCCGCCTCCTGACGCTTCCGCGGAGCCGGCCCGCGGAGCCCTCCCGCCCTTCACGCTGATCGAGGAGCCGACCCCGCCGGCGTACCGAGATCCCCTGCACCGGACCCCCTCTGCCGCACCCACGCCCCTCCCCGTGCCCGCTCGACCGCGGCGCTCGCGATACTGTGAGCCCTCTCACCCCGGACCTCCAAGGAGACGCACATGTCGGTCGGCCTGCTCGCGGTTGTCGATGACATCCTCACCGCCGCCCTGAAGGCGAGCGCCAAGACGGCGGGCGTCGTGATCGACGACGCGGCCGTCACCCCGCAGTACGTGCAGGGGCTCACGCCCGCGCGGGAGCTCCCGGTGGTCGGGCGGATCGCGCTGGGGAGCCTGTTCAACAAGTTCGTCATCATCATCCCGCTGGCGCTGCTGCTCTCGGCGTTCGCGCCGCAGGTGCTGCCGTACCTGCTCATCCTCGGCGGCGCGTTCCTCTGCTTCGAGGGGGCGGAGAAGGTGCTCGAGTGGTTCGGCGTCTCGCACGGCGGTCACGAGACGGAGGCGCGCGACGAGAAGAAGCTCGTCTTCGGCGCCATCCGCACCGACCTCATCCTGAGCACCGAGATCATGCTGATCGCGCTCGACGGCCTCGACCCCGACTTCGGGATCTGGCCCACGCTCGGCGCGCTCCTGGTCGTCGGGCTCGGGATGACCGTGCTCGTCTACGGCGCCGTCGCGCTGCTCGTGAAGATCGACGACGTGGGCCTGCGCCTGATGAAGAACGCGGCCCGCGGCGTGCGGCGCACCGGGGCGAGGATCGTCGCGTCGATGCCGGTCGTGTTCCGCGCGATCAGCATCATCGGGACGCTCGCCATGCTCTGGGTCGGCGGGCACCTCGTCGTCGCGAACCTCGCCGAGACGGTGTGGCACGGTCCGTACGACCTCGTGCACGTCGTCACCCACGCGGTTGAGGGCGCGGGCCCGGTCGTCGTGTGGCTGGCCGACACCTTCGTCTCGATGATCTTCGGCCTCGTGCTGGGTCTGGTCATCGCGGCCGTCGTGATGGGCGTCTCGCGCCTGCGCTCCCGCGACGAGACGGCCGCGGGGCACTGAGCGGGGTCTCGGTACTCCGCGTGCCGCGGCTGGTCGACCGGCATGGGGGTGCGCGGTCGCTCCACCGGCGCGGAGGTGTGCGGCCGCCCGACCGGCACGGATCCATGCTGATCGAGTAGCCCGCGCCGCGGGCGCATCGGGATCCCGCGACGTGCCGCCCCCGCAGCGCCGCTCCCGATGAACGACGGACCGCCCCCGTCCCCGGAGGGGCGGAGGCGGTCCGTGTCAAAGGGGGCGTCAGCAGCTGCGGGCCGCGTACGCTCCCGTCGCCACCGAGGTGACCTGCTCACCGTCGACCGTGCCCGTCGCGGTGACGGTGGCCTGGCCGGCCGGCACCGAGGCCGCGCGCGTGGTGAACGCGGCGCTGCCGCTCGCGCCGGGCGCGACTCCGGTGACCTGCTTCGACCCGGAGGGCGTCGCGATGGTCATCGAGACCGGCACGCCGGACTCGTTCTTCGCCGCGACGGTGAGCGTCACCTTGCCGGCGATGCAGCGGGTGGTCGCCGTGACCGCGACCGCGAGGGCGGCGGGCGCCTTCAGGGTCACCGTCACCGTCGTGGTCGAGGTGACGGAGCCGTCGGCCGCGCGGACCGCGATGGTCGCGACTCCGCCGTTCGCCGTCGTCGGCTGGGTGATCCGCACGGTGGCCGCCGAGTCGGTCGCCACTGCTCCGATCACCGGCATCGCCGTGCCCTCGACGGTGACCGCGTAGGAGGTGCGGGCCGGGTCGAACCCGGCGATGCCGGCTCCTCCGACGCGCAGGGCGCCCAGGGTGGCGACCGCGGCGGGCGAGGCGACCGACTCGTAGAGCTTGGTCTCGGCCACGATCAGGTGCGTGTTGTCGTAGGCGTTCATCACGACGCGGAAGGCCTTGGCCGTGACGGGCGCGAACGACGCGACCAGGGTCGGAGCCGTTCCGCCGGCCGGCGACGCGAGGGCCACGGCCGACTCGTAGCCGGGGACCGCGGTCCAGGTCGTGCTGTCGGCGGCCTGGTACTGCAGCTGGTAGGTCTGCGCCCAGCTGGTGCCGCCGTCGGCGAGGAACTGCACCGACACCTTCTCGACCTGGTGGGTCGAGGGGAAGGTGTAGGTCAGCGAGCTCTGCGCGGCCTTGGTGCCGTTGGTCCAGTTCGACCAGCCCTTGTCGCCGTCGACGCCGTTGCGGGTGCGCTCCGGTCCGTAGCCCGACTCCGACGACGACGCGGTCGCGACGATGCCGGCGTCCGGGTTGAAGTTGCGGAGCGTGCCCGTGGTGACGAGCACCGTGAGCGTGGCGGGGAGCGTCGCGCCGTCGGCGGTCGCCGTTCCCGAGACCGTCACCTGCCCGGCCCGGGCGAGGGAGGCGGTGGTGAGCGGCGTCCAGTCCCAGACGACCGGCACCGGGAAGGTGCTGGCCGAGGCGCCCACGCGGGCGGGGACCGTCGTCGGGGCCGAGGCCTTCACTCCGGCGACCGAGGCGCCCGCGGCGGCCGTGACCGACACGGGGTCGGTCGCGGTCAGTCCGCCGACGTCGACGAGCGCGGTGACCGTGATCGTCTGGCCGTAGAGGTCGGTCGCGGTGCCGGGCACCTCGACGCGGCCGGTCGCGCCGTACGCCGAGTCGGCGGGGCGCTGCCAGGTGACGGCGAGCGGTGCGCCGGCTCCCCAGGAGTACTGCGGGGTGATGCTCGCGGGCAGGGTCGGAGCGACGCCCGCGGTGGTGCGGACGGCGATCGTCTGGCCGGCGGTCGGCGCGAGGTCGCGGAGGGACCACGACTGGTTCGCTCCGCCGTTGGAGGTGTAGACGCCGACCGACGCGTTGTCGGCACTGGAGCCGCCGTTCACGTCGAGCGACTGGGCGATCGACTCGTTGACGAGCGAGAAGTTCACGCCGTCGGTGGTGTTGACGATCCAGCGGGTCGCGGCGGTCGTCTTCGCCGCGTCGACGGACAGCGAGCGCAGGTCGGTGCCGGCGGTCGTGGCTCCGAGCACGCGTCCGTCGCCGTTGACGAGGACGACGCGGCGGGTGGCCTCGCGCTCGCCGGCGGCGACCTCGCGGACCGTCCAGGTCTGCTTGGCGGCCGTGGCGGAATCGGTGGCGAGGCCGGTGATCGTGGTCGCGGCGCCCGAGGGGTTGCCGGTCAGGGCCTTGCCGCTCTGGGTGCCGACCAGCTGGTAGCGGTGGCCGTCGCGCAGGGCGGGGGCGGAGTCGGCGACTCCCGAGACTCCGTCGATCGAGAAGCTCGTGACCGACTTGGCGGGCACGGTGATCGTGGCGGTGCGCGAGATGCGGTCGACGCTCACCGGCGTCTTGGCGACCAGGGCGTTGCTCGTGGGAGCGGCGGCCGAGGAGGCCTTCGTGGTGACGTACGGGGTGACCGTCGCGGTGTCGGCGATGGTGCCGAAGCGGGAGAGGTCGAGCACGACGGTCTTCTCGGTCGCGGTGCTGTTGGTGTGCACGACGGTCGCGCCCGAGCCGTCGCCGCGGACGGCGGCAGTGGAGGAGCTGTCGTTGGAGGGCATCAGGTGGTCGCCCTCGTGGATGAACTTGGTGAAGTTCCGGATGGTGTTGAACTTCGAGTTCGTCTCGACGCCGCAGACCGGGGCCTTGGTGGAGTCGCCACCGGCGTCGGCGACGCGGCGGACCGACTTCCAGACCTCGGTTCCGTTCTCCTGGTACGGCTTGCAGTCCAGGTCGATGTAGACGGAGCCCCAGTTGAGGTTCTCGCCCTTGGGCTTGGGCTGCTGCATGTTGTAGTAGTCCTCGACGGGCTGCCAGAGCACCCACGCCTTGGGCTCGAGCTCGCGCAGGTCGTCGTTGATGCGGCCGGCGATGCCGAGGCCGTTCTCCATGTTGGTGGGGTCGAAGCCGGTGACCCAGTTGCCCTCGATCTCGCTCATCCACAGGTCGGTGTCGGCCTGCTTCGCGAGGTCGCGGACCTTGAGGCGGCCCGAGGTGCCGTAGGTGTGGACGTTCATCCGGTCGACCTCGGCGCGGATCGCGGCGGAGTAGGCGGCCCAGTTCGTCGCGAAGATGTCGGGGTTGGTCTCGTCCATCGCGGCGAGGCCGGCGTCGGTGGTCGAGGCGTCCAGCGCGGCGGCGACGTCGGGGATCAGACCCGCTTGGCGCGTCGGTCCGACGTGCATTCCCTCCTGGCGTCCGCCGGTCGGGACGCCGTTGGAGAGCTGCGTGCCCCAGTAGTTCGTGTTCGGCTCGTTGAAGGGGTCGAGCGTGTCGAACTCGATGCCGTACTCGTCCTCCATGTGCTCGGTGACCTTCACGAGGTACTTCGCGAACTGCTCCTCGGCGGCGGGCTTCAGCTGCTCGCTGTTCGCGTCGAAGCCGCCCGAGACGTAGCCGCTCTCGGTCATGAAGTACGGGGCGGAGTTGGAGAACGCCTCCCAGTGCGAGATCTGCTTCTCCTCGGCGAGCCTCTCGACCCACCAGCGCTGCGTCTCGTCGGCGGTCCAGTCGTAGGAGGCGGGGTCGTCCGCGTTCCACTTGGCCAGGAGCGCGTCGCGGTCGGCGAGCTTCGTGGAGGTGCCGCCGTAGGTCGACGCGTCGCCGGCCGGGTTCGGCTTCCACCAGCCCTCGACGGCGCCGCCCGGGCGGAGGTAGTCCTTCACATCGGAGGCGTTGCCGCCGCCGATGTTGTAGCGGGCGATGTTGAGGTCGAGGCCGCTGTCGCCGAAGACCTTCTGGTAGAGGTCCTCGCGGAGGGCCTCGGGATAGCCGCCGGTCGCGTTCGCGAACCAGACGAGGCTGGTGCCCCAGCCCTCGAACGCCTCACCGGCGGCGGCGGGGTTCGGCGTGATGCGGAACGCGTCCGCGGCCTGAGCGGGGGCCGCTGCGGCGGGGATCGCCAGCAGTGCTCCTGTGGCCAGGGCGGCGCTCGTGGCGAGCGCGGCGACCCTTCTGAAGGACATCGACATTGATGCGGTCTCTCTTTCGCCATCGAAATGCGGGCATGTTCACGTGAACGCGCCCTGACGGCCGACTGTACATGTTCACGTCAACAATCGGAAGGTGCTCAGGGGTGGGCGAGGCCCGCAGCGTCGAGAAGCCGGGAGTCGTCGCAGTCGGCGCCGAGTGCGACGACTCCTGGAGTGTCGTGGGCATGCGGAGGCGTGCGGCCGCGCGCCGCGACACCCCCGCGCTCAGACGCGGTGCGTCGTCTCCGGGAAGGCCTCGGGCTCGCACTGGATGGTCGCGTGGTCGATGCCGTGGCGCTCGCGGAGGACGGCGAGCACCCGCGAGAGCGCGGTGCGGTAGTCGGCGTCGGGGGCGACGACCACGTGGCCGGTGGCGCTCTCCATGCCCGAGGTGATCGTCCACACGTGCAGGTCGTGCAGCGCCAGCACGCCAGGGACGGCGCAGACGTCGCGCTCGAGTGCCGCGAGGTCGACGTGCGCGGGCGCCGACTCCATCAGGATCCCCAGCGCCTGCCGCGTCAGCGACCAGGTGCGGGGAAGGATCAGCAGCCCGATCAGCACGCCGACGATCGGATCCGCCCACGCCCAGCCGGTGGTGAGCAGCACGATCGCCGCGACGATCACGCCGATCGAGCCGAGCGCGTCGCCGAGCACCTCGAGGGAGGCTCCGCGGAGGGTGATGCTCTCCTTCGCCCCGGCCGACAGCAGGCGCAGGCTCACGAGGTTGACCGCCAGGCCCACGACGGCGGTGATCAGGAGGGGGCCGCCGGGCACCGCGGGCGGCTCGGCGAAGCGGCGGACGGCCTCGACGATCACGAACGCGGCGACCGCGAACAGAAGCAGGCCGTTGGCGAGGGCGGCCAGCACTTCGAGGCGGTAGGAGCCGTAGGTGCGGCCCTTCGCGGCGGGGCGGGCGGCGAGCGAGATCGCGGCGATCGACATCCCGAGCGCCAGCACGTCGGTGCCCATGTGCGCGGCGTCCGAGAGCAGCGCGAGCGAGCCCGTCGCGACTCCGACCGCGAACTCGACGATCATGAACGCCGCGGTCAGCACGAAGGCGGCCACGAGCGGACGCCGGTGCCGTGCGGCGGCGGAGCCGGCCGGAACGCCGTGAGAGTGGCCCATCGGCTCCTCCGATCCCTGTTCGTATAAACAGTCTTGCATGCGTTTGGAGCCGAGCGCGAGCGTCCTCAGCCGACCAGCGGGTCCAGCGCCTCGCCGAGGTAGGGCGCCAGGGTCCGGGCGTACGACTCGGTGAGGTGCCCGAGGTCGCGGTACACCTTCACTCCGCCGATCACGAGGGGGCAGCCGCGGTCGTCGCAGAACCAGCGGGTGAGGTCGACGGCGGCGGCGCCCGGCCAGCCCTCGGCGGCGGCGGCCATCAGCTCGCGGTCGGCGAAGGCCTCGTCGAGCGGCACGCTGCAGTCGGCCGCGGAGCCCGGCTCCTCGGCGCAGGCCAGCAGGGAGAGCGAGGGCAGCACCGGATTGTCGCGGATCGCGACCACCGTGGATCCGCGGGCGATCAGCGGCGCCCACGACTCGTGGAACCCGTCGATGCCGGCCTGCTCGTCGGGGGTGCCGGACGCGTCGACGAACACGGACTTCTTCGCGGAGTAGGCGGTGACGACGAGCGCATACGGCTCCTGGCCGGCGAGCTCCTCCTGCAGCTTCCTGTTCCAGACGTCGCAGGAGCGGCGGGAGGAGGCGGAGTCGTCGCGCCGCTCCGCGGTCGAGAAGACGCAGCCCGTCTTGTAGTAGGTGTGCAGGTCCCAGCCGCGCTCCTCCGCGACGCCGCGCAGCGCCGGGAAGAAGGACGCCGCATGCGAGTTGCCGATGAGCAGCACACGGAGGCCGGCGGGATCGCCGAAGCGGCACTCCTTGAGCGCGGTGCCGGAGTTGCCCGTGCTGCACTCGTCGGTGTTCAGCGCGGAGCCGTCCTCCGAGGCGTCGACGGCGGGCAGGCTCGTGGTCCAGGAGTCGGGGCAGGCGTTCGCGAGCGCCGCGGCTCCGACGCAGCCCTCGGTCGAGACGGGGAGGGCGTGCGCGCGGGTGAGGTCGGCGGCGATCGCGGCGTTCGTTCCGGTGAGGCCCGTCGCTCCGACCAGGGCGGCGACGGCCAGCAGGGCCGCCGGGGCGAGCGCGCGGAGGCGGTGCGGGCGCTCGGCGGGGGCGCGGCGGTGGAGGGGGTCCTCGAGGAAGCGCTTCGAGGCGGCGGCCAGGAGGATCGCGGCGGCGATGACGCCCAGGCCCGCCGGAGCGGTCGGGTCCTCGCCGGTGCTCTCGCGCCAGAAGACCAGGAGCGGCCAGTGCCAGAGGTAGATCCCGTAGCTCAGGCCGCCGAGCCACACGAGCGGGCGCAGGGCCAGCAGTCGGCCGACTCCGCGCTCCGGGGCGGGGCCGGTCCCGGCGACGAGCACGAGCACCGCCGAGAGGGTCGGCCAGAGCGCGGCGGTGCCGGGGAATGCGCTCGAGACCTGGAGCACGAATCCGCAGGAGACGACTCCGATCAGCCCCAGCCACCCGGCGACCGTCCGCAGGGCCGCCGGGATCGCCAGTCCCGGGAGCACGAGGGCCGCGAGCGAGCCGAGCCCGAACTCCCATGAGCGGGCGAGGGTGCTGTAGTACGCGGTCGGCTGGTCGATCCCGACCAGCACGACGGAGAACGCGAACGAGAGGACGGTGAGCGCCGCGACGAGCGCCAGCAGCAACCGCGGCAGCTGCGCGCGTCGTCGCAGCAGCACGGCGGCGAGGGTCGCGACGAGCACCAGGGCGAGCCAGATCAGGTAGAACTGCCCCTGCACCGACATCGCCCAGAAGTTCTGCACCGGCGAGTGGAAGTCGTCCTGCGCGAGGTAGTCCACTCCGGCCCGCGCGAGCGCGACGTTCTCGACGTAGAAGGTCGAGGCGAGCACCTCGGTGAAGGTCTGCAGCAGCTGCGAGGGGCGCAGGAGGAGCGGAGCGAGCGCCGCGACGACGACAAGCACCACCGCGGCCGCCGGGAAGAGCCGCGAGGCGAGCCTCCGGAGGAAGGCGATCGGACGCACGCGCCCGAACCGGCGGATCTGGCCGAGGAGGGTGAGGGTCGTGAGGAACCCGGCGATCACGAAGAAGACGTCGACGCCTCCGGAGACGCGGCCCAGCCAGATGTGGAACGTCGCGACCAGGAGGGACGCGACGGCGCGCAGTCCCTCGATCTCGGGCCGGTAGCCGGACGCGTCGGCCTTGCGCACCAGCGCGGACCGGCCGGAGGGGGCGGTGCGGGCGGAGTGGCGGGGCAACGGGTTCCTTCCGTGACGGTCGGCGGGCGGCACCCGCGTCTCGGCGTGGAGCCCAGGTAAGCATAGCCTTACCTCATCTGGCCCCGTCCATTCGCGCCAGTCGATCCGCGCCACCGA
>NZ_PSVX01000063.1:0-21186 GCF_002932695.1 Rathayibacter sp. AY1D2
CCGCTCGCGCCCGCGGCCACCGCGGTGACCGTCTTCGAGCCGTAGGCCGAGGCCATCGCGACGTCGATCGGAGCGGTGCCGCCGTTCTTGGCGAGGACCGTCAGCACCGCCTTCCCGGCGACGCAGCGCGACGTCACGGTCACCGGCACCGTCAGCGCCGGGGCGGCCGCCTCGGGGACGACGATCTCGCCGATCTTGAGGAACGAGCCCGGCGTGGAGAAGGTCAGCTTCAGGCCGGTGGCCGAGACCGCCGCGAACGGGATCGTGGTCAGCGTGCCGTTCGCCGCCGGAGCGACGTTCTGCGCGGTGGTCGGCTTCCAGGTGCCGTCCTCGGCGCGGTAGGCCACGCTCACCGACGCCAGGGTGCCCTCGGTGTTGGTGAAGGTGAGCCCGGCGACGCGGTGCGCCTCGGTGTTCGTCAGCGTGAACTCGGCGCTGCCGGCGAAGGTGCCGTCGGTCCAGGTCGACCAGGGGGTGCTCACGTTGCCGTCGCAGGCGTTCTTCGCGGGGAGGGTCGCGTACTTCGTCTGGCTGAACGATGCCGAGACCGCGGCTCCGGGGACGCGGCAGACGTTCGTCGGCGGCGCGGTGCCCCAGATCTGCACCTCCGAGACCGACTGCCACGTGTTCGCCGCGCTGGTGAGGTGCAGGCGGAGGCCCGTGGTGTCGGGCAGGGAGGACAGGTCGAGGATCGCCGTCGGGGCGGATCCGGTCGCGGCCTGGCTGAGGGCGGTGGCGACCGAGGAGGTCGTCCATGCGCCGTTCACCTGGTACTCGACCTCGATCCGCGAGGGCCAGGTCGCGGTCGCACCGTCCTTGTAGGTGCTGACCGTCACCGAGTCGAGGTTCTGCGCCGCGCCCCAGGAGAAGGAGAGGCGGCTGTCGCGCGGGTAGCCGGCCGAGGACCAGTCGTCCCAGCCCTTGCCCTTGACATCGCCGTCGATGAGCTTGCCGGCGAGGTCCGTGCGGCTCGAGACCGCGACCGAGGCTCCGGGAGCGAGGTTCGCGATGCCCGGCTCCGCCACCTCGATCGTGCGGGTGAAGCGGCGGCCGGAGGAGAATCCGGCGTCGGCGGCGAGCGTGCCCGTCACCTGCACCGTGCCGAGCTCGGCGGGGCCGGGGGCGGCCCAGGTCACGGCGACGTCGCGGGTCGAGCCGTTGCTCGCGACCGAGACCGTCGAGGGGAGCGCGGCGGCGATGTCGGCGCCGCGGCGGACCTGCTTCGGCAGACGGGCGTCCACGACCGACCAGACGCCCTCGCCGACCCCCTTGTCGTCCCAGTAGGAGAGGTTCCAGCCGGATCCCCAGCGCGCCGGGTCCTCCTGAGCCGGGTTCCGCATCTCGAGGCGGCCGTTCTCGCCGACCGTCATCGGGAGCCAGACGTAGGTCGAGTCCGACTTGCCCTCGTTCCACCGGTCGCCCATGTAGACGTACTTCCCGGGAGCGAGGGTGAGGACGTTCGTCGACTGCGAGCCGAAGGTGGTCTTGCGGGAGTCGCCGATCGAGAGCAGGCCGTCGCCGCCCTCCGGGATCGCGTTGTAGGCGACGTTCTCGTCGGCGTCGCCCTTCTCGACTCCGCGGGTCCACGCGCCGAGGATCGAGTCGGCGGTGTAGTAGGTCTGCGGGTTCGGCGCCCAGCCGGTCGCCCCGGAGGCGATCGTGTAGTACTTGCCGCCGTTGGCGAAGATCGCGGGCGCCTCGAGGTGTCCGCACTCCTTCACGATCTGGAAGTCGGTGCCGCGCACCGGTGCTCCGGCCGCACCGTCGGCGAAGACGTAGGGGTACGTCCCGTCGGCCGAGTACTGGTTCGCGTCGAGGGTGTCGGTCGTGGTGGTCCGCTCGACGTTGGTGTAGTCGGCGTCCAGCTTCGCCACGTAGAGCGAGTAGTTCTCCTCGGAGGAGTAGGAGATGTACGCGGTGCCGTCCTCGTCCTGGAAGACGGTCATGTCCCGCGCCTGCCCGGGAACGGCGGAGGTGGTGCAGGCCTTGTAGTCCGTGCGGTTGTAGAGGCGGTAGACGCCCTGGAGCGTGAAGGGCCCGGTCGGGCTGTCCGAGACGGCTACTCCCGCCATCGAGCGCGCATAGGTGCTGCCACCCGGGGTGATGCGGCCGTCGGAGTGCCACCACATGACCCACTTGCCGGTCTTCTCGTTGAAGAGGACCTTGGGGCGCTCGAAGATGGCGGTGTTCGGCGAGGCCTGCGTCGTGTCGAGGTGGTAGTCGAGCTCCGCGATGCGGTCGGCGCGAGGGGCTCCGGAGTCGTCGACGGTGTCGTAGAGCGCGTCGAAGTAGGGGGCCTCGAGGTCGGCCGGAGCCGAGACGCTGCGGAGCGCGGTGCCCTTGTTCTCCCAGTTGTGGCCGTCGGTGGAGCGGTAGACCGCGACTCCGGGGCTGTTCCAGTAGCCCTTCGTGCGGTCCTCGCCGTACCAGTACTGGACCTGCTGACCGCCCTCCTCGACGGTGACGATCTGGCCGCCGTGCGCCTGGATGTGGCGGCCGTCGGTGTCGTACCAGTAGGGCTGGAAGTAGCCGGCCGCGGTGCTGCCCGGGTCCTGGACCGCCGGGTAGTCGGTGTAGGTCACGGGCGTCGAGGTGCGCGGCACTCCGTCGTCGGGATCCGTGGCCACGGCGGCCGAGGCCGACTGCGCTCCTGTTCCCAGGAGCGCTGCGACGAGCAGCGCGGCCACCGCCGCGGCGGCCGTTCGTGGTCGAGACGTCATGCTGTGCTCCTTTGCACCGGGGACTTCGCGCATGTTCACGCAAACATCAGGCTTCCACGGGGCTCTGATGACGTCAACATCCGAATCCACTCGGTCGCCGGATACCGACGGCTGCGCGGGCCCGGTCCTCGCTGCTCGACCTTCCGGCGCGAGCGCTCCGCCCGGTTGGAGGGCGCGCTCCGCTAACCGGCGATCATCCGATGCCGCCCGAACCGCGATCGCCCCCGAGCCGGAGGGCTCGAGGGCGATCGGACGTGCGGTGCGGCCTAGCCGCCGACCGCTGTCGAGCCCGCTCAGTTCTTCCGGATATCGATCTCAGGGCTGCGAGGATCTCGCGCGCTCGAGGATGGCCGCGATCACGGCGGACTTCGCCTCGGCGTAGTCGTTCCCGTCCTCCCAGCGCCGGAGGAGGAGAGACGCCTTCGTGCTGCGGTAGAGCTCGCGGTCGGCCGGGTCGGTGCGCAGCCGGTCGCGCAGGAGGAGGTACGCGTCGATCGCGGGATGACCCTCCTCGTAGATGTGGACGTGGGCGTCCCGTCCGGGCGTGCGGACGAGCCGGTGCCCGGGCTCCCGGGTGCGCAGGACGTAGCCGGCCGCGAGCAGCGGCGCGACGTGGTCCTCCTCCGCCGTGACGTCGGGCACGACGACGAGCACGTCGACGATCGGCTTCGCGGGCAGGCCCGGGACGGAGGTCGAGCCGATGTGCTCGACCCGCACGCCCGGGACGGCCTCGAGGATGCGCCGCCGGTGCTCCTCGAACACGGCGGACCACTCGGGGTCGTGCTCGTGCAGGGCGAGCTCGAGCGGCTCCGGTCCACCGACGAGCTCGACGGAGACGACGTCGGGGCGGCTGGGGGAGCGGTGCGGAGTCACCGGGTCATCCTGCCAGGGGTGCCGCAGGGCGGGTGCGGTTCACTGGAGCGGTGAGCACCCTCCTCGTCACCGCGCACCCCGACCGCGACTCCCTCACCGCCGCCCTCGCCCGGCGGCTGCGGGAGGAGCTCGGCCCCGACGGAGTGGAGACGGCCGACCTCGACGCCGAGGGCTTCGACCCGCGGTTCGGCGCGGCCGACCGGGACCGCTACCGCGGTGTCGGCCCGGTTCCCGACGACGTCCTCCGCGAGCAGCGCCGGCTCGACGGCGTCGACCACCTCGTGCTCGTCTTCCCCGTCTACTGGTGGTCGATGCCCGCGCTGCTGAAGGGCTGGATCGACCGCGTCTTCCTCGCCGGCTGGGCCTTCGACATCGACCCCGTCCACGGCACGCAGCGCAGGCTCGGCGCTCTGACCGTCCACCTCGTGCTCGTCGCGGGGGACTCCGCCGGGACCTACGAGCGGCACGGCTACGAGCAGGCGCTGCTGACGCAGATCCAGCACGGGATCATCGACTACTGCGGGGCCCGGCGCGGCGGGGCCGTCTTCGTCCACGAGTCCGAGCGCGAGGACGACGCGAGCCGCAGGGCGGCGGTCGAGGACGCGGTCGAGCGGACCGTGGAGGCGATCAGGGCTGATCCGCCTGCAGCGCTCCGGTGACGAGAGCCTGCACGAGGGTGTCGGCGTCGTAGTCCGGATCGTGGGCGGCGCCGATGCAGAGGTTGCCGATGCCCTTGAGGAGCATGTAGCCGCTGAGACTCGACGCCGGGATCCGGGCGGGTCGTGCCGCCTCGAGCAGGTCGCCGCAGACGGGGACGAGCCGCTCCACGAAGTAGGCGTGCAGGGCGTCGGATCCGGCGCTGTCGCCCTGGAGCGCACCGGCGAGGCCGTGCTTGGTCACCAGGAGGTCGACGAAGTGGGCGACCCAGGCCCGGAGGGCGGCCTCCGGGGTCGCGCTGTCGGCGAGCAGCCGTGGGCCCGCCTCCGCGCAGGCCTCGACCTGGTGGCGGTAGACGGCGACCACGAGCTCCGAGCGGGTCGGGAAGTGCCGGTAGATCGTCCCCATGCCGACGCCGGCCTCCGCCGCGATCTCGCGGACCGGCGCGTCCACGCCGGAGGCCACGAACACCGTCGCCGCGGCGGCGAGCAGTGCGTCGCGACTCGTCCGCGGTCGGCCGGGCGTGCGGGGCACACGGTCGCTCATCGGTTCTCCTTGCTTTTCGGAGCGGCGCTCCGTAATGTCTCCGAGCACAGCTCCACCACGTTCCGGAGCAGTGCTCCGCAATGTTCCGGAGCAGCGCTCCGACGATTGTGCCAGAGCGCCGCCCCCCAGGAAGGACCCTCGTGCCCACTCCGCTCCTCGACTCGTCGACCCCCGGTGTGCACCGCCCGATGCGCGCGGTCCGCACGGCCGAGCGCGACCCCTCTCGATCCGTCGCGAACGGCCCGTCGCCGAAGGGCGGACGGGCCGTTCGCGACGGATGAGCGGAGCGGGTCCTGCCGTCAGCGCGGGGCGCGCAGCCCGGCGAGCGGGCCGTCGTGCAGCGGCTCCGTCTCCCAGCGGACGCGGGCGGTGCGGTCGGGAGCGAGCTCGACGTGCAGGCGGTGCGGGGTCTCGAGGAACACGACGTCGACCAGGACTCCGTCGCCCGAGGGTCCGGCGCTCGCCACGAACGGCCCGTCGACGGTCCAGGCTCCCGCGCCGGGCGTCACCGTGAAGCGCTCGTCGCCCTCGGTCAGCGCGAGCGTCCAGCCGCCCTCGTCGGCCGTCACCTCGACGGCGTCGGGCCACGATCCGACCGGCGTGTAGCTCCCGGTCGCGGGGGAGGCGCCCTCGAGCGGGGGAAGGGCGAGCTCCGACAGCCGGTCGGCCAGCCGGGCGTCGGCCTCCGCCGTGGACCCGCGGCCGACGGCGGGGAGCAGGTGCTCCCAGGCGAGCGCGAGCAGCGTCTGCGTGTCCGAGGTCTGGCCGGTCAGCGCGATCACGAGCTCGTGCTCGGGCACGATCAGGCTGAACTGCCCGTACGCGCCGTCCGCGCGGTAGCCGTGCAGCGACCGCCAGAACTGGAAGCCGTAGCCCTGCTGCCAGTCCGGTCCGCCGTCCTCGTGGGTCGGGACGTGCGCGCGGGACGCCTCGGCGACCCACTCCGGCGAGAGGATCCGCCGGTCGCCCCAGCGCCCCTCCTGCAGGTACAGCAGTCCGAGTGCAGCGGCCGCCTCGGTGGTGGCGTGCAGCCCGCTGTAGCCGAGCTCGCGCCCCGAGTCGTCGCGATGCCAGGCGACCTCGCCGATGCCGAGCGGATCGAGCAGGCGCGGGCGCAGGTAGTCGGTCAGCGACTGCCCGCTCACGCGCTGCACGATCGCGGCGGCGGCGAAGGTGCAGGGCTGGTTGTAGGCGAAGACGCTGCCCGGCTCCTGCTCCGGCGGGAGGAGGAGGAAGCCGCGCACCAGGTCGACCGGATCCGTCTCCTCGGCGCGGTCGATCGTCTCGGCGGAGTGGCCGCTCGCCATCGCGAGGACGTGGCGGACGCGGATCGCACGCGAGCGCGGGTCGGTGATCTCGTCGTCGAGCTCGGGGAAGTACGAGAGGACGGTGGCGTCCAGGTCGACCCGGCCCTCGGCGACCGCGAGGCCGACGGCGGTCGCGGTGAAGCTCTTGCTCAGCGAGTAGAAGAGGTGCGGCCGCTCGGCCGAGTACGGCGCCCACCAGCCCTCGGCGACGACGTCGCCGCCCTGCACGACCATCAGCCCGTGCAGCTCGACGCCGGGAGCGGCCTCGACCCCTTCGACGAAGGCCAGCACTCCCTCGGCGTCGACGGAGCGGGCGGACGGGGTGCTTCTCGGCAGTGAGCGCGACATCCTCCGATGCTACGACCGGCGCGGCGCCGCCTCCGCCCGGGGGCAGGTGGCGGCGCCGCCTAGGCGGTCGGCTCGGCCGGGAAGGGGCCGAGGCCGAGCAGGAAGCGGAGGATCGCGTCGGCGGGCACGCGCAGGGCGGGGCCGGAGCCGAGCTCCCACTCCGAGTCGGTCGGAGCGAGGGTGCGACCGCGGACGGCCGCGCGGATCGCGAGCGGCGCGCGCTGCAGGCGGTCCAGGGCCACCCCGCCGGTGATGCGGGAGGAGAGGGCGAGCGGCTCGGGGGAGAGGGCGAGCTCGACGCGGACGACCTCGACCAGCTCGGCGACCGAGCGGGGACCGGCGCCGGCGCGGCGAGCGGAGGCGAGAGCGGCCAGGGCCGGGGCGATCTCGGCGGGAGGAGGAGGGGAGGAGGCCTCTCGGGCGCCCATCCGCGTCGCGAGGCGCTGGCCGGTGCTGCTCGAGAGCCGCACGACGAGCTCTCCGAGCAGGGCGTCCCGGGAGACGGCACTGGCCGCCTCGCCCTCCGTGGTGGAGGGGGAGGCGGCCAGGACGGCGAGGCGGTCGAGCCTCTCGGCGACGAGGGGGCGCCAGTCGTTGCTGACGCCCGTCTCGTCGACCGAGGGCCCGGTGCTCAGCGGCAGGAACCGCGACCAGTCGGGCACGACCGCAGGGCCTAGCGTCCGCCCGAGCGGCGCTTGTTGTAGACGTCGAAGGCGACCGCGAGCAGGAGCACGAGGCCCTTGACCGCCTGCTGCCACTCGATGCCGATGCCCATGATCGACATGCCGTTGTTCAGGACGCCGATGATGAGACCACCGATGATCGCGCCGCCGATGGTGCCGACGCCGCCCTGGACCGCCGCGCCGCCGATGAAGGCGGCCGAGATGGCCTCGAGCTCGAAGCCGTCGCCCGCCTTCGGGCCGGCGAGGTTGAGTCGCGCGGTGAAGACGAGGCCGGCCAGCGCCGCGAGGACGCCCATGTTGACGAACAGCCAGAAGGTGACGTTGCGGGTCTTGATGCCGGACAGCTCCGCGGCGTGCAGGTTGCCGCCGATCGCGTAGACGTGACGGCCGAAGACGGAGCGGTTCATGACCACGCCGTAGATCAGGACGAGCACGGCGAGCACGATCAGGGTGACCGGGATGCCCTTGAAGGTGGCCAGCGCGAAGGAGAAGGCCGCGATCACGACGGAGACGAGGACGAGCTTGGTGACGAACCAGGCGCCCGGCTCGACGCTCTGCGCGTACTTCTGGCGGCCGCGGCGGGTGCGCACGGACTGCACGGCGAAGGCGACGATCGCGAGCGCGCCGATGACGAGCGACAGCGGGTCGAGGTCGGTCTCGCCGAACAGGTCGGTGAGGAAGCCGTTGCCCAGCGCGCGGTACTCGGTCGGGAAGGATCCGATGTTCGCGTTGCCGAGGACGACGAGCGCCAGGCCGCGGAAGATCAGCATGCCCGCCAGGGTCACGATGAACGCCGGGATCCCGACGTACGCGATCCAGAAGCCCTGCCACGCTCCGACCAGGGCGCCGATGAGGAGGGAGAGGACGATCGACAGCCACCACGGGAGACCCATGTTGACCGCGAAGACGCCCGAGATCGCTCCGACGAACGCCGCGACCGAGCCGACCGAGAGGTCGATGTGCCCGGCCACGATGACCATCACCATGCCGATGGCGAGGATCAGGATGTAGCCGTTCTGGACGATCAGGTTCGAGATGTTCTGGGGGCGGAGGAGGATTCCGCCGGTCATCACCTCGAACAGCAGCACCACCACGATGAGGGCGATGAAGATGCCGTTCTTGCCGAGGTCGCCCAGCACGTGGCTGAGTCGCTTCGTGAAGGCGTTCTCGGTGGGCTTCACCTGCGCACCGGCCGCGGTGGACGGTTCGTTCTGCAGATCGGTCATCGTTGCTTCTCCTGGGTCATGAGGGTGAGGACCGCCTCGGGCGTCGCCTCGGCGATGGGCAGCTCGCCCGTGATCCGGCCCTCCGACAGCGCGTAGACGCGGTCGCAGATGCCGAGCAGCTCCGGCAGCTCGGAGGAGATGACGATGATCCCCTTACCCTGCGCCGCGAGCCGGTTGATGATGGTGTAGATCTCGTACTTCGCACCCACGTCGATGCCGCGGGTGGGCTCGTCGAGGATGAGGACGTCCGGGTCGGAGTAGATCCACTTCGACAGGACGACCTTCTGCTGGTTGCCGCCGGAGAGCTTCCCGGTCTTGGCGAGCACGGTCGGCGACTTGATGTTCATGCTGCCGCGGTACTCGTTGGCGACCTCGAACTCGCGGTTGTCGTCGACGAGTCCGCCGCGGGCGACCTTGTCGAGCGACGCGAGCGAGATGTTCCGCTTGATGTCGTCGATGAGGTTGAGGCCGTAGTGCTTGCGGTCCTCGGTCGCGTAGGCGAGCCCGTGGGCGATCGCCTCCGAGACGTTGCGGATCTTGATCTCCTTGCCGGCCTTGAAGACCTGGCCGGAGATGCGGCTGCCGTAGGAGCGGCCGAAGAGGCTCATCGCGAACTCGGTGCGCCCGGCGCCCATGAGCCCGGCGATGCCGACGATCTCGCCGCGGTGCACCGTCAGGTTGACCTTGTCCACCATGACGCGTGTCGGGTCCTGGGGGTGGTGGGCCGTCCAGTCGACCACGCGCAGGATCTCCTCGCCGATGTGCGGCGTGTGGTCCGGGTAGCGGTGGTCGAGGTCGCGGCCGACCATGTCCTTGATGATGCGGTCCTCGGTGACGTCGTCGTGAGCGATCGTCTCGATGGTCTTGCCGTCGCGGATGACCGTGACGGTGTCCGCGATCTTCTTGATCTCGTTCAGCTTGTGGCTGATGATGATCGACGTGATGCCCTGCTCCTTGAGGTGCAGGATCAGGTCGAGCAGGTGGTCCGAGTCCTCGTCGTTCAGAGCCGCGGTGGGCTCGTCGAGGATGAGCAGCTTGACCCGCTTCGAGAGCGCCTTCGCGATCTCGACGAGCTGCTGCTTGCCGACTCCGATCTCCATGATCTTGGTGGTCGGGTTCTCGCGCAGACCCACGCGGGCCAGCAGCGCCGCCGCCTCCTGGTTGGTCTTGTTCCAGTCGATCAGGCCGCCGAAGCCGCGCACCTCGTTGCCGAGGAAGATGTTCTCCGCGATGGAGAGGTAGGGGCTGAGGGCCAGCTCCTGGTGGATGATGACGATGCCCTTCGCCTCCGAGTCGCGGATGCTGGAGAACTGCATCACCTCGTCCTCGAAGACGATGTCGCCCTCGTAGGTGCCGTGGGGGTAGACGCCCGACAGGACCTTCATCAGCGTCGACTTGCCGGCGCCGTTCTCCCCGCAGATCGCGTGGACTTCGCCGCGCTGTGCGTTGAGCGTGACGTCCTGGAGCGCCTTCACGCCCGGGAACGTCTTGGTGATGCCGCGCATCTCGAGGATGTTCGAGGTCACGCCGCCTCCCTTCCTTCGTAGTGGGGGAGGGCGCCCAGTGGGCGCCCTCCCGGGGTGTTCCTTCTCGGGTGAGGAGCGAGGACTAGCCGTTCACTTCCGCGTCGGTGTAGTAGCCGCCGTCGACGAGGACGGACTGGATCTGGTCCTTGGTGACGATGACCGGCTCGAGCAGGAAGGACGGGACGACCTTCTTGCCGTTGTCGTAGGTGTCGGTGTCGTTGACCTCGGGCTCGGTGCCCTCGAGCACGGCCTGGGCCATCTTCACGGCCTCCTTGGCGAGTTCGCGGGTGTCCTTGTAGATGGTCGCGTACTGCTCGCCGGCGATGATCGCCTTGACGGAGTCGAGCTCGGCGTCCTGACCGGTGATGATCGGGAAGTCGGAGCCGACGGTGTAGCCGGCGTCGGTCAGGGCCGAGATGATGCCGCGGCTGAGGCCGTCGTAGGGCGAGAGGACGCCCTGGACCTTGGAGCCGTCGGAGTACGTCTTGGTGAGGATGTCCTCCATGCGGCTCTGGGCGACCTCGCCGTCCCAGCGGAGCGTGGCCACGGTGTTGAAGTCGGTCTCGCCGGACTTCACGACGAGCGTCTTGTCGTCGATGTACGGCTGGAGGGTGTCCATCGCGCCGTTGAAGAAGAACGTGGCGTTGTTGTCGTCGGGGCTGCCGGCGAACAGCTCGACGTTGAACGGGCCGGCGGGGGCGTCGGCGGCCTTCGCGCCGGTGAGGTCGGTGAGACCGAGGCCCGCGAGGAGCGAGGTGGCCTGCTGGACGCCCACCTTGTAGTTGTCGAACGTGGCGTAGTAGTCCACGTTCTCGGAGTCGCGGATGAGGCGGTCGTAGGCGATGACGGGGATGTCGTTGGCCTTGGCCTCCTCGAGCACGCTCGTGAGGGTGGTGCCGTCGATCGAGGCGACGATCAGGGCCTTGGCGCCCTTGGTGATCATGTTCTCGAGCTGCGAGACCTGGGTGGGGATGTCGTCCTCGGCGTACTGCAGGTCGACCTGGTAGCCGGCCTCCTCGAGCTGCGACTTGACGTTGTTGCCGTCAGCGATCCAGCGCTCGGACGACTTGGTCGGCATCGCGACGCCGACGAGGCCGCCGTCGCCGGATCCCGAGCCCGAGCCGCCACCGGTTCCGGAGGAGCAGGCGGCGAGGGAGAGGATCATCGCTCCGCCGGCGATGCCGGCGATGAGAGCGCGCTTCATTGTGGTCACTGTGATTCCTTCGTCATTGAATGCAGTGGATGCAGGGCCGCCCTCGGGATCGGGGCGGAGATGTGATGCCATGTGAGCGATCACATTGCGTCATGCTAGACCCGACGGCGCCGTTCATGTCAACGCGCACGTCTCGACTCGGTAACGGGACACCGGCGGCGCGTCGTCCGCTCCCCGACCGCTCGTGTCAAGGGTCCCCGGCCCCGGAAGGGAGCCGGAGCCGTCGGCGTTGCGTCCAGCACTGTCGAAAGGACGCACACCATGACGAAGACCTGGTTCATCACCGGCGCCTCGAAGGGCTTCGGCCGCGAGTGGGCCGAGGCGGCGCTCGAGCGCGGCGACTCGGTCGCCGGCACCGCCCGCCGGATCGAGACCCTCGACGCCCTCGTCGAGGAGTACCCCGACACGTTCCTCCCGCTGACCCTCGACGTGACCGATCGCGAGGCCGGCTTCGCCGCCGTGCAGGCCGCGGCCGACCGGTTCGGCCGGCTGGACGTCGTGATCAACAACGCCGGCTACGGGCACTTCGGCATGATCGAGGAGCTCACCGAGGAGGAGGTCCGCGCGCAGCTCGAGACCAACGTCTTCGGCGCCCTCTGGATCACCCAGGCCGCGCTGCCGATCCTCCGCGAGCAGGGCTCGGGGCACATCGTGCAGGTGTCCAGCATCGGCGGCATCAGCGCGTTCCCCTCGATCGGCGCGTACCACGCGTCGAAGTGGGCGCTCGAGGGCTTCACCCAGTCGCTGGCCGCCGAGGTCGCCGGCTTCGGGATCCACGTGACCCTCGTCGAGCCCGGCGGGTACGCGACCGACTGGTCCGGTCCCTCCGCGTCGCGCAGCGAGCCGATCGCCGCGTACGACGAGGTCCGGGAGGCAGCGAGCCGACGCCCCTCCGCCGCTCAGCAGGGCGACCCGCGGGCCTCGCGCCTCGGGATCCTCGCGGTCGTGGACGCGGACGAGCCGCCGCTGCGGATCTTCTTCGGGCGCGCGCCGCTGGGCATCGCGACGGCGGACTACGAGTCGCGCCTCGAGACCTGGAAGCGCTGGAACGACGTGTCGATCGCCGCTCACGGCGAGTGATCCCGGGCGGTCGCGGCGCGAGGGCGTCGCGGCCGCCGGTCAGCGCGAGGCGGTGACGCTCGCGCTCCGGGGGACGGCCGTGGATCCGCGGACGACCAGCTGCGGAGCGATCGGCGCCGCCTTCTCCGGCCGGTCGCCCTCGATCAGGCTGAGCAGCGCGGCCACGCACCGGCGTCCGAGCTCCACGAAGTCCTGGCGGACGCTGGTCAGCGGCGGCCAGTAGAACGCCGCCTCGGGGATGTCGTCGAAGCCGATGACGCTGACGTCCTCCGGCACGCGGACCCCGCGCTCGTGGAACGCGCTCATCAGTCCGAGCGCCATCTGGTCGTTCCCCGCGAACACCGCGGTGAAGTCGAGGAAGCGCGAGAGCTCGAGGCCCACGCGGTGGCCGCGCTCGGCGCTCCAGTCGCCGAGCAGCGGCGGGCGCAGCGGGATCGAGCGGTGGTCGAGCTCGGCGAGGTAGCCGCGCATCCGCGCCTCGGCCTCGATCCAGTCCTGCGGGCCGGCGAGGTGCACGATCTCGGTGTGCCCGAGGTCGATCAGGTGCCCGGTGGCGATGCGGGCGCCGGCCATCTGGTCGACGTAGAGCGCGTCGTCGCGGTCGTCCTCGCTCGTCTGCAGCGTCACGTGCGGGATGCGCAGCGCGACTCCGGAGAGGATGTCGAAGACGCGGATCTGCGGGGCGACGACCACGAGGCCCTCGACCGCCTGGTTGAGCAGATGCCGGATCCCGGCCTGGATCGACGCGCCGTCGGTGCCGTCGACGTTGGCCGTGACGACGAGGTAGCCCGCGTCGCGCGCCGCCACCTCGATGGCCTGGATGCTGGAGGCCGGACCGTACTGCAGGCTCTGCGAGGACAGCACGCCGACGGTGCGGGTGCGGCTGGTGACCAGTGCCCGCGCGGCGAGGTTGGGGCGGTAGTCGAGCTCGGCCATGACCTCGAGCACGCGCTTCTTCGTCTCGGCGCGGAGGCTCGGGTGGTCGTTCAGGACGCGGGAGACGGTCTGGTGCGAGACGCCGGCCGCGCGGGCGACGTCGTAGATGCTCGGCGCCCGCGACGCGGGCTTGTCTTCCGGCATCGGGGCACCGCGGCTCTCTGTGATCGGCGCCTCCGACGCAGGACCGGGGCGCCCTCACGGGCGGCTCGCCCGTCCGCGGGCGCGTGTGAGCACACTTTACGTCCCTCGGCGCGGGGGCCTGCACACCGACGGAACCTCGACGGCTCGGACGGGTGCCGCTCCCGGATCGGCCGGACGTTCCGGCACCGCTGGTGCGGGCGCGCCGGAACGACGCGATCCGCGCCTCCGCCCCGCGGTCGTCGCAGCGGGTGGTCGACGCGGTCGGGTCAGCCGTCGAAGACCTCGGCCGAGGCGGAGGCCGCATCGGAGCGGAGCACGGCGACGAGGTCCGCGGGACAGTCCTCGAAGGCCGTCCTCTCCGGACCGGGAGGCGTGTGCGCTCGGACGTCGACGACGGATCCCTGGGGCGCGACGGCGTCGGGCGATCACAGGCGCCGCCCTGCGGTTCGGGGTACTTTCCCGCGTGTGAACGACAGCGACGAGAAGTCCGGGAGAGGCTGGCGCATCGATCTCGGCGAGCCGCCGGAGAGCGTGTCCGGCGATGTCGTCGACGCTCTCGATAAGGTGTCCGCGGAATTCGCGGCATTCCGGAGCGGGACTTCCGGCGAGGGCGGAGAAAGGGCCGCGGCCCTCCGCGGAGCCGCCCGACTCGGGGCCGGAGAGCACCGGCTCGCCGTCGCCTCGGGGCTGACGCGGGAAGGCGTCCGCGCCTTTCTCGCGGGGGGATGACAAGCCGTCGGAGAGGCGGTTCCCCCGTGCCTCGACAAGCCGGCGCCGAAGGAAGAGAAAGGCCTCGAGAAGGCGCGGCATCCGGAGAGATCGGAGACGACGAATGGGCGACGAGGAGTGGGCTCGGTACCTTCTCGCGATGGAGCGCCGAGCACCGACGAATCAGGACGGCGCGACCGCGGAACGCCGTGACGCGATGGTGGCGGCCGTCCTGCGGGAGCTCGACGGGGTCGATCCGTACGGACTCGAGCCGGGTCGCGAGGACGGCGCTCCCCGCGACGAGTACGCGTCTGAGGCGGCCCCGATCGCGAGCATCCTCCTGCGCCGAGGACGGATCACCGGCGAGGAGCTCGACGCCGTCTGGCGGTTCTGGTTCGGCGAGCCGCTGAGCGCCCTGCTCGGCGACGGCTTCGCCCCGCTCCTGGCGCGGCTCGACCGGCTCGCTCCTCCCTCGGCGGAGGACTGACGGGCGTCGGGTTCCGGCGGCGGACCGGCCGCGATCCCGGCGTCCCGTATCGCTCCGCCCAGCTCCGCCCAGCTCCGCCCAGCTCCGCCCAGCTCCGCCCAGCTCCGCCTAGCTCCGCCTAGCTCCGCTCGCGGAAGAAGCGGATGAGCTCGCGCAGGGCCGGGAGCGTCGCGCTCTCGGCCTCGGCGTCGTCGAGGTCGTCGAAGGAGGTGCGGAGCCCGGCGGCGTCGGCGTCGGCGGCGGACTCGAACGCCATCGACCACTCCGGGAACAGCCGCTCCCGGATCGGCTCCTCGAGGAGGGTGCGCAGCTGCGCGTGGCGCTCGTCGGCGGCGATGACGGCCATCCGCTCGCGCAGGACCGCGTCCGGCCCCTCGAGCACCTGGAGGAATCGGCCGTCGCGGTGCAGGAGCATGCCGGTCAGGCCGAGGCGCTCGTTGTTCGCGCGGCACTGGGCGAGCAGCGCGGGGAGGTCGGCGTCCGTGAAGCCGGCGGAGGTGCGGCTGGAGTAGACGAGGGAGAGCATGGCGTCCGTTCCGGGTGGGGGAGGCGGGCGCCTCCGCTCCCAGTGGACCACCGACAGCGCCTCCCGCACGGCCACTTCCGCCGGCGGCGGCGGGCTGCTAGAGCTAGCCGACCGTGATCGGAGCGGCGGACGGACGGGTGCCCTGCCGCATCCAGACGAAGAAGCCGACCAGGGTGAACGCGCCGTAGAAGACGTACATCAGCCCCGACGCGTAGTAGCCGGCCGAGAACAGCAGCGGCACGCCGACCAGGTCGACGGCCACCCAGATGAGCCAGAACTCGGTCCAGCCCTTGGCCATGCCGTAGGTGGCGAGGACGGAGCCGACGAAGATCCACGCGTCGCTCCAGACCGGCTCGTAGGAGCCGAGCGCGCGGAACACGGGCGTCAGCACCGCGGTGCCGCCGACCATCCCGAGCACCAGCAGGCCGCGGGTGCGCCACGACGCCCAGCGCGGTTCGATCAGGGTGGCGGAGTCGTCGGGGCGGTGGGTCCACCGGTACCAGCCGTAGACGCTGACCAGGATGAACATCACCTGCCGCCCGGCCTGGCCGAGCAGGTTGACGGGGTTCGGAGTGCCGAACAGGGCGCCCATGAAGACCGTGAACAGCAGCACGTTGCCGATGAGGCCGACGGGCCAGGCCCAGACCTTCCGCCGCATCCCGCCGAGGGCGCTGAGGAGCCCGAAGACGTTGCCGATGACCTCCCGCCAGAGGACGGTCTGCTCGCCGATGACGATCTGCGCGTCGAACAGCCAGTGCACGAGGTCCACGAGGCCTTCTTCCTGAGTCGGGATGCCGGGTGGTGCAACCCTGCCCCATCCCGGGCCATTCCCGTCGCGGGCGGATGCGGGCGCCGCGCTCGGACCACGCTGGATCCCGCTCCGGGGCGGGGAGCGCGACCGGCGCCCCGCTGTGCCGCCGCGACCGTAGGCTGGCGGGATGACGTCCCGGGTGCGACTCCTGCTGGCCTCGTCGCACCCCGGGCCGACCGTGACGGTCACCGTGCTGGCGACCGTGATCGCGGCGGCGTCCGGGCATCCGCTCGGGCAGGTCGTGCTGGTGGCGCTCGCCGTGCTGCTCGGGCAGCTCTCGATCGGGCTCGCGAACGACTGGATCGACGCCGACCGCGACCGCGCGGTGGGGCGCACCGACAAGCCGGTCGCGCAGGGGCTGATCGGCGTGGGCGCCGTCCGCGCCGCCGCACTGGGGACGGCGGCGGCCGCCGTGGTGCTCTCGCTGGTGCTCGGACCGGTCGCCGCGGTCGCGCACCTGGTGCTGGTCGCCGCGGGCTGGGCCTACGACGCGGGGCTCAAGCGCACGGTCTGGTCGGTCGCTCCGTTCGTGGTCGCCTTCGGGCTGCTGCCGGTGGTGGCGGTGGCGGCGGGCGACGGCCGGCTCCCCGCCTGGTGGGCGATCGCGACCGGCGCCGTGTTCGGCATCGCGATCCACTGCACGAACGTGCTCCCCGACCTGGTCGACGACGAGGCCACCGGGGTCCGCGGCTTCCCGCACCGCCTCGGCCTGCGGCTCTCCGGAGTCGTCGCCTTCGGGTCGCTGGTGGTCGCCGCGCTGCTCGTGCTCGTCGGACAGCTCGTCGGCGACCAGCCGGTGCGCGGGACAGGCGTGGTGATCGCGGTGATCGGGACCCTCGCGGTGGTCGTGCTCGCCGCGGCGGGCATCCGCCTGGTGCTGACAGGTCCGCCGACGCGCACCCTGTTCCGGCTGGTGATCGCGGCCTCGCTCGTGCTGGTGGTCGAGCTCGGGCTGGCGGGCGCGCGGCTGGTCGGCTGACCGGCCGCCCTCAGGACCAGCGCATCGCGTAGACGCGGGCGAGCAGGTCCGAGGTCGGCAGGGCGAGGGCGGTGCGGAGGAACGCCTCGCGGCCGCGGTGCGCGAGCGAGCCGAGCGGGCGTCCGAGGGCCATGTTCGCCTCCGCCTGCCGCGCCGCGCGCCGGGCCGCGGTGGTGCGCCGCCGGGCGAAGCCGGGCCAGGGGCCGGCCTCGCCGCGGCGCACGGCACCGGCCAGGAGCGGGGCGAGCTCGGCGGCGTCGAGCCAGCCGAGGTTCATGCCCTGCCCGCCGATCGGACTGATCTCGTGCGCGGCGTCGCCGATGAGCACGACGCGGCCGACGCCCATCCGCTCGGCCTCGCGGCGCCGCACCTGGAAGCCGCTGAGCATCGTGCAGGTCTCCGGGTCGGCGTCGGCGCCCGTCCGGTCGCGGACAGCGGCGGCCAGGGCGCGCGCGGCCTCCTGGTCGGGGGCCTCCTCGGGCCGCCAGGCGGGGGCGCCGAGGGAGCGGTCGGGGCCGCTCAGGGCGACGTACCGGCGCCGACCGCCCGGCAGGGGGAAGGACTCCACCACTCCGGCCGGGCCGACGTCGACCAGCGCGGTGCCGGTGAGACCGCCGGGCTCGGGGTCGGCGAAGTCGCCCATCACGTAGCGGTCCGGGTAGTCGCGGCCGGTGGTGCGGATCCCGAGCAGGTCGCGGACGGTGCTCCGGGCGCCGTCGGCTCCCACGACGAAGGCGGTGCGGACGGAGACCGGCTCGCCGCCCGGTCCGGTGCCGGTCGCCTCGACGGTGGAGCCGTGACGGAGCAGGCCGGTCAGCGCGACCCCGGGGCGCAGCGCGTCCGGGGCCGCCGCCTCCAGGCGCTCGCGGAGGATCGCCTCGGTGCGGTGCTGGTCGAGGGTGACGACGTAGGGGTGCGTCGCGGAGGCGCGCGCGAACGAGAGCGTGCCGAGGGTGCGGCCCCGGCTGCGCGCGACGCCCTCGCGGACCCGGGTGGCCTCGGCCAGCACGGGAGCATCGGCGCCGACCGCCGCGAACGCGTCGAGCGACGGCGGATGGATGCCGATCGCCCGCGAGCCGCGCGGTACCGAGGAGCGCCGCTCCCACACCTGCACGTCCACTCCGGCCCGCGCCAGGAGCGCGCCGAGCAGGAGTCCGACCGGACCGCCGCCGACCACGAGCACGTCCGTCTCCGCTGTCACGGGTCGAGCCTAGGGAGCGGCGGCGCGGCGGGCGAGGGGGTGTGCTCGACCGCCGCGCGTGCTCAGGGTGCGAGCGGAGGTGTCAGAGCGCGTCGACGGCGGCGAGGATCTCCTCGGTCTCCGTGCGCGTCGTGTAGTCGACGTGCACGTCCGCCGTGCGGACGATCCGGTCGGCGTCGACGACCAGGACGGTCGGGTACGGGACGGCCGGGGTGTCGTCGGCGTTGCTGTCCTTCACGGCGAAGCCGAGCGCGGTGTGCGCCTCCTGCGCGTCGCCGCTGGGGGCGGTGACGATGCCGAGAGCGCTCGCGAGCGTGTTGCCGGGGTCGGAGACGACGGTGAAGCCCAGGTCGCCGTTCGCGACCGCCGCGCGCGACCCGTCGGGGGTCTGCGGGCTGATCGCGACGAGGGCGACTCCGCGCGACGCGAGCTCGGGGGCGAGGGTCTCGTTGTAGTGCTTGAGCGTGATGTTGCAGTACGGGCACCAGGCTCCGCGGTAGAAGACGAGGACGGCCGGGCCCGCGCCGAGGACGTCCGCGAGGGCGACGGTGTCGCCGTCGACGGTCACGACGGAGGCGGCGGGAAGCGCGTCGCCGGCGGTGACGGCTCCGCTCGGGGCGCCGGCGGCGACGAGGTCGTCGCGCTCGCCGGAGAAGACGGCGGCGAGCTCGGGGCCGACCGTCTCGTCGAAGCCGACGGTGAACTCGTCGAGCTGGGTGCGGACGGAGGTGCTGGTCATCGGAAGTCCTTCGGTCGTGACGGTCGTGGTCCCCCGTCCGGGAGCCTAGGCATGCGGGGGACCGAGCGCCGGGCGCCCGTCACGCGGCGTCACACGACGGCCGACGCGTGTCGGCCGGCGTGCGTGGGGACCGGCCTCGTCGCTCCGTCACTCCGGGGCGACGACCAGCTCGCCGCCGGCGGAGCGCGAGACGCACGGCATGATCCAGCGGTCCTGCTCCTCGGGGGTCAGCACCAGGTCGCGGTGCTCCGCCGTCCCGCCGACGAGGCGCAGGCGGCAGGTGCCGCACGTGCCCGACTCGCAGGAGGAGTCGACGTCGATCCCGGAGGAGCGGAGCGCGGTGAGGAGCGAGCGGTCGGCCGGGACCTCCACAACGGCTCCGGTCGGCTCCCAGACGGCGGCGAAGGGGACGGCCCGGTCGCCGACGGCGTCGACGCCCGCGAAGTCCTCGACGTGGATCCGGCTCGGGCGCCAGTGCATCGTGAGGGCGAGGACCTCGTCGATCAGCGCGGACGGACCGCAGCAGTAGATCCGGGTGTCGTCGTCGGGCTCGGCGACGAGCGGCCAGAGGTCGAGCCGGCCGTGGATCGCACTGTGGTGCACGAGGGAGCCGTCGGCGGAGAACTCGTCGAGCCACGCGGTGTCCTCGGGGGTACGGCTGAGGTAGACGACCTGCACGGCCGAGCCCTGCGCCCGGAGCTCGGCGGCCATGGCGCGGATCGGGGTGACGCCGATCCCGCCGGCGATCAGGAGGTAGCGGGCGGCGGGCCGGAGGGCGAAGGTGTTCGCGGGCGGCGCGGAGGAGAGGACATCGCCGACGCGGACGTCGTCGTGGAGGCTCCGCGATCCGCCCCGACCCCCGGGCTCGCGGCGCACCGCGATCGCGTAGTGCGACGGCTCCGCGGATCCCGGCTCGACGAGGCTGTAGCTGCGGCGCTCGCCGGAGGGGGTCGTGAGCGTGAGGTGCGCGCCGGCGGAGTAGCCGGGCAGCGGGGCGCCGTCCTCGCTCCGCAGCACGAAGCGGGTGACGGCCGGGGTGAGCGCCTCGCGCTCGGCCACCACGAGCCGCAGCTCAGCCACGGAGCACCAGCTCGTCGCCCACGCCGAGCGGGCCGCCGTCAAGGACCTCCGCGTAGACGCCGAGGAGCTCGTGGCCGTAGGTCTCGTGCAGCAGGCGAGGGACCGGCAGGTCGCGCCGACCGGTGCCCGGCTCGACCTCGGTCGCGGCGCACCGCTCGGTGGCCTTCGTGATCCGCAGCCGCAGCCCGCCCGCGGTGAGCTCGCGCCCGAGCAGCTCGAGCTCGCTCCACGCGGGCAGCCCCTCGAGGTGGATGTTCCCGCGGAACCGCAGCGGATCGACGCTCCGGCCGGTGCGCTCGGCGAGGTCGCGGACGCTCGCCAGGTTGATCAGCGAGACGTACTCCATCTCGACATCGGAGTTGTGGGCCGTGTCGGTGTAGCGGCGCCCCGCGTCCTGGGCGATCACGGGCTCGACGCCGGGCGGCAGGTCGAGCACGCGGGCGGCGAAGGAGCGCAGTGCGGCCCGGCCGTCCTCCGCGCCGAGGTCGGCGGAGAGGACCCGGTGGCCGCGGACGTCGACGGTGAGCACTCCGCTGTCGGGGTCGAGGTGCGTGGTCAGGCCGGCGAGGCGCGCCTCGGCGACGAGCACGAAGTACTCGCGCTTGGAGATGCCGTGCCGCATGCCGGGCCGGTAGGCGCCGCCGGGGCGGGCGAGGGCGATCGTGCGGTCGAAGGGGACGCCGCGGCCGGCGGTGAGCTCGACGCGGGGGAGCGGCTGCGGGGTCAGGCCCTTGACCGGGTAGACGAAGAGGCCGTCCACGCGTGTCGTCATGCCCCCATCCTGGCGCATCGCCGGGGAGCCGGCAGGGCCGTCGCGGCGCAGCGGAGCGCGGGTAACTGACGCGGCGCCGTGCGGATGTTGCGAGGGCGGGCGGAGGGATCCGCTCCGGCGGGCCTCGTCAGTACTGGAGCGAGAGGCCGACCAGGGGCGGGACGACGAGCGCGCCCAGCTCGACGATCGCGACGCTCGCGCCGACGCCGAGCGCGACGGCCGAGAGCAGCCGGGCGCGGTCCTTCCGAGCGACGCCGATGACGCCGACGATCGCGGTCGCCGTCGCGAGCACGAGCAACGTGACCCCGAGGGCGGCGAAGAGCGCCCCGATCTGCGTGGTGTCGAAGCCGCCCTGGAACGCGAGGACCGGGATGGCCGTGGTGAGCGCGGTCCGCCCGATCTGCGCGAGGACGAGGACGATCGCGAGGACGAGGCCGACGATGCCGACGACGTCGCGGGGCCGGGACTGGGGGGCGGGGACGGAGGCGGTCACGCCGTCGAGCCTAGAGGCGGGCGCGGCGGCGGGGCGAACAGGACACGACGTCCCTCCGACCGCGGAGGTCCGCGCGGGTCCCAGCGCACGACCCGTCCGCCCGGACATCGGCCGACCGGGTGCTGCGGATC